>JADFYS010000025.1 GCA_015232955.1 Gammaproteobacteria bacterium | reverse complement strand
CCTTGCAGTCGTGCGTTATGAACCCTTTGAATAGAATGACTATTCATGCGGCTTCATGCCTTGAATAGCCACACTTCTCGACTCCCTGAAATCCACTGTTTCCAGGTATCTTGGGTATATCACCCCAGTAGTCCGACGAAAGAGAAGCCTACACCGATAAAGATCGCAGCCTCTATCGCACCTATGGCGCTGTTTTGTTGATCTACCACCTCTTCTTCTACATTAATTGATGGTAGAAGAATCTGCCTGAGAAGCCATGAGAGCAGGGTTTGGGTGATAAACAGCACCACGGCAACTGCTGTCCAGCTGGTGATAGAGAGGCTTATCTGTAGAGGGTCGTAAATTATCATTCCCGAGGTGGCAGTTAGCGCCAGGGCGACGCCTAGACGGTAACCACTGAAGCGGAGGGCGAGGGCGCTATTCCCGCTTTTGAGGGTAGATTGCAGGGTAACTCCTTTGCTGCCGTGGTGTTGTTGAAAGAGGCGGATGCGATACTGTGTTGCGAGGTAGAGTATCAGTTGGGAGACGATATAGAGGGCAATAACACTTACCATCCCGAGGAAGGTGGCGCCATCAACCCAGATCATTGTGGCGCGGACAATCATGGCAGAGGCGATCATATTGGCAGCATCGGTGATTGCCGCGGCGATATTTCCCTGCATCACTTCGGTGTGAAGATTAAGGTCGGGGAGAGAGAGTCGGTCGAACAGGGTTCGGGTGAGCCAGAGAAGAAGTATGGCCGAGACACCGTATATCACCATCAGGGTGATCTCGTTGATATAGGTGTTTCCTACTCCACCCGAGGTGACTCCCATCATCAGAATAGATATGGCGATAATGGCTCCGGCAAAGGCGATCCCGGCTGCGGTGTTGTCATCGGTTGCCAGCACTTCGGTAAGGGAGAAGCCGGTGATGGTGTTGGCTGCAATTCGTAACAGGGCGAGAAAGGCGAAGAGGATGACGCCATCGATGAGGTAGTAGAGGAGATCACTTTTTTCTATCAGAATCATCTGGGTTACTGGTTCCATCTGTTTTGTCTCCGATGTTTATTAGCAGAAGTGAGGTTAGGAGTTGAGGAGGGGAGTGATGACTGTTTAGATGCTACTTTCCGCCAAAGCCACCGGCACCGCGGCTGGTACGGCTACTGTTTCTGGTGGAGGAGGAGAATAGTGATGAACTCCGCTTGGGTGGAGTGGTGCCACTTTTTTTCTGAGGCTGCGGTTTTGGGCTGTCGTAGTGTCTGGGGCCGTCGCCTGATCCTGTTTTAATCCCGCTTCTGTTTTGGAAGTCGGTTTTGCGTGTGGTGTAGGTGCTTGCCCGTTTGCTTCCTTCCACTGAACCGTATCTCTTTTGGGGTTGAGCCGGCTGATAACCTCTCTGTTTCATCTCTGATTTCAGAGTGTTATCGCGCTGCAGCTCCCGTTCGCTTCCGTAGCTGGATCTACCGTAGTCGTTGTACCATGAGTAGCGGGGCTGTCGGTTCCAGCTGTTGTAGTTGACCGCCCCATCATAGAAACCCCTTCCGCCTAGGAGGCTGGAGAATAGGGCGTACTGTCCGTACCACTCCCAGAAGGAGTTCCCGTGGCTATCTTGACGGTACTCTCCGTAGTTGGGGTTGCCGATGAGGTAACTACCTGCGACCTGCTTCCCTTGCAGGGTTGTGTTACTGCTGTCGTTGGGGATATTGATTCGGTTGAGTGTGCCTCCGGAGAGATCAGCTAGGGTGTTGACGAGATCGAGAAGAGCGTCGTTGAAGATGATGGGGTCACTTCCTGCCTGAAGTGATTGTAGCTCCTGATAGGCGGCTACATAGCGCTCTCTGCTGGCGATGGAGGTGGGTACCGCCTTGTAACGGTTGAGCAGATTTTGATAGAGTTTTCCATCACGGGTTGCATCCCGTTTCAGGGCTGTGGCGATGGGGGCGAGGTCAGGTTGACTTTGACTCAGCCTGTCGGCGTAAGTTTTCAGCAACAGGGCGTTGGTCAGCTCTTCGTTGTCCAGCGTCTTCCCCAGCCGCTCCAGTTGCTGGCCAACCATAGCGTGCGGCTCGGCAATTGCCGCAGTAAAGTCTTCTCCGCACCCGGTGAGGGCGAGGAGTAGGACTATGGCAGATAGCGCCTGGAGGAGGGGAATGGCGCTGACTCTGTTTGGGGGTATTCCAGGATCTTGTGTTGACTTCATCGGGGTCTACTCCTCTCTGTTGCCGAGAATTGTAACCACTAAGCTATCCCGATTCACCTTTTTTCCCTGCTGGCCAGAGTTCGGCTATTTTGCGTAGTGGCAGGATGACTGCCAGATGAACCTCGGTTCTGCCGCCGTCAAAGATACGGAACTCAAGCAGATGCTGGCGATCATCACTCACCAGCCAGGCGAGGTCACACCCGACTTCACCCCGCCCCATCTCATCGGGGATCTGCTGATGACGGTAGTCGTGATGATAGCGGTAGGCGGTGACATACCCTTCTTGACGATAGAGAGCGGCACACCAGCCACTAAAGGTATCGCCTAACTCATCGGGGGGCGCCAGAGTCTGCAACAGGTGTTGGGTGCCGCTCTCAACATCTAGCAGTTCTACTATCGCCTCTTCATCAAAGAGCTGGAGCAGCTCATCGGGGAGTAATTCCATTGCCACCTCAATCTCGCGGTCATTGACGACGCGAAGACGAAAGTTGTGCTCTACCCCTTCCAGTTGAAAGTAGATCCGCTTGCTCTCATCACCCCCAGTATCGAGGGTCCAGATCTCCCTCACCGTAAACCCCTGATTCCGGAGTTGTGGTTGTGCTGTGAAATCAAATTGAATGATATCCCCCGGTTGGAGATCCCGGGGGTGTTCAAGGCTTCGGGGTGGGGGTTCATCACCCCCCAACCCCAGACGCTTTAACCAACTCATCTTAAGGTTTAGGCTTTTGTGGCGTTGCGAGCGCGGATGCGGGCACGGATCTCATCACGGCTGGCGCCATCTTTAAGAATGCCTGCCGCTTTCATTTTCTGTTTGAGATCGGCACCGGTGGTGGAGTCTGCCAACTCCTGCGCTGCTTCCATTCTTGCCGATCTTTCGGCCTGCCGCTCTTTGATTCGCTCCATTCTGTCTGCTGCGGTTCGCATGGAGGAGTTGGCACCCGAGAAGCGTTCAGCACTCATCGAGGCGGCCTTTTGCGCCGCTTCGGTCGCCTTGATGTTTTTCACTTCGCGCTCAAACCCTTTCATCGATCGCTCTGAGTTGACGATGGTCTGTTTTAACTGTTTCACATTCTCGACATAACCGTTGTGCAGCTCTCTCTGTGCAGCGAGATCTTCATCGACTTCTGCGATCTTATCGAGGAGCTCATTCAGCAGATTCTCATCCCCTTTGGCGTCGGCCTGGGCAGCGTATCCCTCATACTCTTCCAGAGATTTTTCGAGATCTATCACCCGTTTTCCGGTCAGCTTCTCTTGGGCCATCACCTCGGTCAGGGCACTTTTTGCTTGATTTAACTCCTCTTTTGCGTCTCTCACTTTCTGCTCCAGTGCCGGAATTGCTCGGGCATCTGCCAGAGACTGACCAGCGTTGTTAATGTCACCACGAATAGAATCAAAAAGCTGTTTTATCCAACTCATCACAATTTACCTCTCTTTTGGTTAGTTAAGTTAGTTCAAAAATTCACGCAGAGCGTCGAATACTTCCAGGGTGTTATCACTTAACACCCCCACTTCATCTACGATATTGGCGGTAAGGGTATGAATCGACATCGCTCCAAAGAGCTGATAGTGATCCCCGGTTCGGCAGAAGGCGGAGAGGGGCATGGGGAGGTTCATTGCCAGCATTGCGCTCATCATCTCCGCTTCGGCTCCCTCCTTGATCTCGTTACTCCGCCAAAGATTGGTGACGGCAATAATCTGACTCTCATCGATGTCGATGATGATTGGGAACTCCTCACGCTCCTCTACCAGAACCTCTATCATCTCCTCTTGCTGATCTATCACCTTGGCGGTGATGGCCAGACCGTTGGCGGTGGTGGCGCTGTTTAGGGCCGATACAATCTCTTCTAATTTACTGTTCAAAGTCTCTTCTCCAGGTTTTGTTGTTGAAAATAGCCAGACCCCAGATCTCTCATCCAGTCTTGGTGATGATAGTGATAGGCGGTCATGGTGCCCAAGTGGTTAATCTTAATAGCATCACTACCAACATAAAAGTCTTTCCCGAATTCAAAGGTGGCGAGGAGAACGCCACGGGTTAGCCAAGGGTCTGCCAACGGTAACTGTTGCAGCTGTTGTAGCCGTTGTCGGGGTGAGCGTCCCTCCTTAGTGGCGATGGTCCAACCCCACTCGCCGAAGCTGGGGACATTGTGGTGGTACTGTTCGACATGGGAGAATCCGCTCTCTTTGACCGTTTTACCGATACAGATGAAGGTGTTTCGTGCGTGGTAGGGCGAGGTGGATTGGATAGCGATAACCCCGTCCCCTGCCAAAAGGTTATAGAGCTTGCCATAGAAGCGGCTGCTGTAGAGGCGGTTGAGATCGGGGTGACCGGGATCGGGAAGATCGACGATAATCACATCAAACATCGCCTCTGCTGCAAGAAGGGGATCTACCGCGGTAAAGGCATCGCCAAAATGGAGTTTGACTCGGGGATCGTCAAAGGCACCTTTGTTGGCGGCAAGCAGGGGCTGATTCACGACCGTCCCCTGACGAAGGATGGGGTCACGAAAAAGGGCGACCAAATCGGGATCGAGGTCAATCAGGGTCACCTGTTGCGGATTCCAGCGTAGCAGGTCTCGTAGTGCCAGCCCATCTCCGCCACCAATGATCAGCACCTGCTCATGGCGCGCCGCAGCCGCCATGGCAGGATAGGTGAGCAGAGCGTGGTAGATAAACTCATCGTTACTGGCAAACTGGGTTCGACCGTTGATATAAAAGGTGTAGAGAGGCGGTTTGGCAGGATGAATGAACCGTTCTGTCACCACCAGTCGCTGGTATCGGGTCTGCTGTTGGAGGATGACATGGTCCTTGTAGAGGATCTCTTCCATGGCGTTACTCCAGCGTTGACCATTGTCAAAAAGCTGAAGGAGAGAGACTGCAACCAAGAGGTTGGCCCCAAGCAGGAGGGTAGCGCCGCGCACCTTTTCCCGAAACAGCCACCAGAAGATCAGACCCAAAAGCAGGTTGAGCGAAGCGGTTAACGCTGCAGCGGTGGTCACCTCCATCGTGATCATCCAGAGCAGCCAGAGAATGGCGCCGATACCGGCACCGATATAATCTACACCATAGATCACACCGGGGTTATCCCGGCGCTGGTCAGCATAGAGTTCGGCACGAATGCGCCCAATTAACGGGATCTCCATCCCGATAAGCAGACCGAGGAGGGCGGCAAAGAGGTAGGGAAAAGTTCGGGCAACGCCCTCCATCCAGAGGATGAAGCCACCACTCGGGGTCAGATCTGGTGGAAGAGCAAATGTTGTAGCGATCTGCTGTGGTAATAGATGGGAGAGGGCAAATACCCCGCCAATTATGAGGATACTACCTCCGCCAAGAAGGGCAAGTAATAGCTCCAGCCAGGCAAATCCGGTATAGGGATCTGCGATTTTTCGCGAGAGGAATGAGCCGGCTCCCATGGAGATCAACATAATGGTGACAATGCCGTAGATGGCCACCTCCATCGTCCCCAGCACCCGTCCGGCGTAGTGAGAGAGGAGATACTCATAGACGAGACCACATCCGGCACCGATGGCCAGCAGGGTGAGGATAGTGATATCAAAAAGGGTAACCCGATTCAAACTCATGAGGGGTAATATAGGCGTGAAAAACGATAAAATCAAGGAAAAAAGCACATATTTGTCATTTTTCGTCAATTATGTGTAGCAGCATCCCTTTTCCTGCTACCATTTCAGTGAGAAATTGGTTTGCAGTTAAACTCAGAGGATTGGTGTGAAACAGCCGTTGGAGAGAGAGTGTGAATGATCAAGAGATACAGCAGGCGTGGGCGGCACAATCTTGTCGCCTATTGAAATCAGCATTGAAATTAAAAGGGATCTCCTACCGTGAGTTGTCGCTGCGTCTGCAGCGGTTGGGTATTGATGAGAGTGAATCCAACCTCTCAAGCAAGATCAATCGAGGCCGCTTTTCGGCAGCATTTATGTTGCAGGTGTTTCATGCGATCGGAATGAAACATATATCGGTTGTAGAGCCGGATGAGGCGCTGCGCGCTCAGCTCAAAAAAGAGTGAGAAATCGTTATTGGGTGGCATGATACCTGCTTTTAACCTAGTCATCTTTTCTGAAAATGACGGTTTTTGATCATGGATAAATTAAACCACTTTCTCTGTTTCTATCTGGTACTGCTACTCTTCTCTCTTCCTCTGCTGGGTGGCTGCACCACCGATGAGGAGCCGGCCACTTCATCGGTTAGAGATGAGGGGATCGGCCAGAACTACCCATCCAATATTCAAATTGAACCGAGAGATGGCTCGGTGTTGGTTACCTGGGACAAGGTGGAGGGTGCCTCAGAGTATCGGGTCTATATTGCGCGCAAACCGGAATTAAGTGTGGATGTGTTGACGCCCTACAACTATCTTGAATTTGAGGGGGGTACCTATTATCCCGTGGGAATTCGTGCCGGAAAAACGAAGGGGATTCTCGAGGTTCGGGGGGTGGCAAACGGCTATGACTACTATCTGGTGATGACCTCCGTGATTGGCAACCAAGAGAGTCTCGCCAGCAGCCAGCGAAGTTTTACCCCGGTAGATATCTACGCAAAAATCGGTAGTGATGGCTCTACGCTTTCCGATGGCGCGACCAATTTTGTCTGTGTTGAGGATAAACAGAACCGTCTGATGTGGGAGGTGAAGAGCAACGATGGCTCTATCCATGATCGGGATGATCAGTATGCCCTGGTGAGCATCAATAATCTGCTGGCGCAGGCCAATGGCGTCGCCCCCTGTTCATTTGACGACTGGCGTATGCCCACTCAGGATGAGCTTGCGACACTCATCTACTGTAGCTCCGGACCAACCCGGAGGGAGTTGGAGGCAGCGGGGTGTAATGCTGACCATAACACTCCCACTATCGACACCAACTATTTTCCCCAGGTGCAGACGGGTAAGGAGGCGTACTATTGGAGCTCCCCGCAAAACTCTTATACCTCGGATGAGGGGTGGGGGGTCAATTTTTATAACGGCTCGGTCACTGTCGATGATAGCCGTAATCTCCACTATGTGCGTCTGGTCCGAGACTCTTCCTAATGACATCATCTTCTCCAGACAGCTGAAAACACTAAACTTCGAGGTAAGCGAATAGAGTGGCGACTCAAGGCATGAAGTCACATGAATAGTCGCTCTATTCAAAGGCTTCACAGTGCACGACTGCAAGGATGCAGGAGGTAGTGCGAAGCAGGAGCCAGAGCTGAGAAGAGTCTCGCTTATCGGCTTTCTGAAACCAGCGTTTTCAGATTTCTTGGGTATGGTCGTAGCTGACTGGTAATCGCCCAGTTCAGATTGGGATGGCACTTTTACCCATCTTGGTAAATAATGCTCTCTCTATACGCCACAGTCCGAGAACCTCCATGACTACCAGCCGCTTCCATTTCACACCTCTATTGCTACTGATTCTCCTCTTGCTGGCACTACCCGCAGCGGCTGAGGAGGTGGTGGTTGTGGTCAAAAAGAGCGCAATTCGAACCAAGCCGCAATTTTTTGCCCCAACCATCGTTACTGTCGACTATCTGCAGCGACTACAACAGGAGAGTGAGATGAAGGGGTGGTTTGAGGTCCGTTTTGAGGGAAAAAATGGGTGGATTCACAGCAGTGCGGTCAAAAGTCGCGACCGCCACTCCCAAGACCAGTTAACCTCTGTCATCTCTCTCGTCAGCGGTGATAAAGAGAAGGAGAAACGGTTTGATGAGGACGAGATCTCCCTTGCCGGTAAAGGGTTTAATGAAGGGGTTGAACAGGAGTATCGTAAAAAGAGTCCCAAAGATGACTTTAGCGCAGTAGACCGGCTTGAGCAGCAAACGGCCTCGCCAGAGGCGATTGCCCAATTTGCCCGTGAGGGTCTGCTCAAACCGCGCAATACGCAATAAGGGAGACCCGTACCATGCCCCATCTCACTATCTGGCTCGTCCTTCTCTCCATTTTGATCCCGCGCGCTGTTGGTGCCTTCTCTTTCGAAGATCTGCGCCATATCGATCTCAGCCGGGTCAGTGAGACCCTGCATGACGGGGGAGAGATCTTCCACTCGCTGCGAAAAGGGGTGAGCGACCTTACGCTTGAAGAGGAGTATTACATCGGACGCTCCGTCACTGCCCGTATCCTGCGCGACTACAAGCCGGTCTACAACAGTTCGATTCAGGAGTATCTCGATCGCGTTGGCGGCTATCTTGCGCTCTATTCGCGCCGCCCCGAAACCTTTGCCGGCTACCACTTTCAGCTCTTTGCTGCTGACGAGGTGAACGCCTTTTCTGCACCCGGCGGTTTTATCCTCATCTCTACCGGTCTCTATCGCCAGATAAAGACGGAGGATCAACTGGCGGCAGTTCTCGCCCACGAGATTGCCCATGTCACCCTCCGTCACGGCCTGAAGGCGATCCAGAAATCGAATCTCACCCAAGCCTTTACCCTCATTGGCGAGCGAGCCTTAACCAAAAACGGGCAGCAAGATCGCCTTGAGCAGCTCAATAAGCTCACTTCCGTCTTCGCCACATCCGTCGATGACATCATTCAACAGCTGGTCATCTCCGGTTATTCGCGTGAGCAAGAGCTGGATGCGGATCGGGAGGCGCTGGCTACCCTTCACCGTTCGGGTTACAACAGCCAGGGGTTGAGTACATTTCTGCAACAGCTGGAGCAGCAGTCGGGGAGGGGCGGTTTCTACGCCACCCACCCCTCAGCAACACAGCGCCTTCAGGGGCTGAAGCGACAGTTGGCAGTGAACAGTCAGAGTGGGCTGGGGCAGCAGGCGATTCGTGACCGCCGTTTTCAGGAACACCTCCTCCCTTAACCTCAACCCCAATTCGGAAAACGAAACCATTGGAGAAGATCACCGCCAGATTACACCGCTCGGTTGCGGCCATTAATACCATTATTCTCGGCAAAGAGGTGCAGATTAAGCTAGGAGTCACCGCCCTTCTTGCTCGGGGACACCTGTTGATTGAGGACCTACCGGGGGTCGGCAAGACCACACTCTCCCACGCCATTGCCCACGCCCTTGGTCTGGAGTTTAACCGGGTGCAGTTCACCTCGGATCTCCTCCCTTCAGATATTCTCGGTGCCACCATCTATGAGAAAGAGCGCGAGCAGTTCCGTTTTCATCCAGGCCCTATCTTTTCTCAAGTAATTCTCGCGGATGAGATCAACCGCGCTAATCCCAAGACCCAGAGCGCCCTTCTCGAAGCGATGGAGGAGTACCAGGTCTCGATCGAGGGGACGAGCCATCCCTTGCCTCAACCCTTTTTTGTCATTGCCACCCAGAATCCAAGTGAACAGATCGGTACCTACGCCCTTCCGGAGTCACAGCTAGATCGCTTTTTGATGGTGATCTCTCTCGGCTACCCCTCTGCTGCTGCCGAGCGCGATCTTCTTCTCGGCAATGATCGTCGAGAGATGCTGGCAGCGTTGAAACCAGAGCTGAGTGGAGAGGATCTACTCCAGCTTCAGCGAGAGGTGCGAGCGGTGAAGGTGACCAGCGCCCTCATCGATTATGTAATGACCATAGTCACCTTTACCCGTCAGAGTGGACTCTACCGCAGCGGCCTCTCTCCTCGTGCCGCCCTGTCGATTCTGAATGCTGCCCGTGCCTGGGCACTGCTAGAGCAGCGAGAGTATGTGCGTCCCGATGATGTGCAGGCGATTCTACCAGCGGTTGCCGGACACCGCCTGCGCCGCCTGAGTCGTTATGAGGGAGAGGAGAGTGGTGGCTCAGTCATCACACCACTGCTTGAGCTGGCGATCCCTTAACCAATGCTATTAAGATAGTGACCGCGAAGGGATATCCCCACCCTTAACTTAATGACATTGATCCCTTAACCGGCAGAGGAAAGAGACCATCATGATTATTTTATGGCGCTATAAGGTGTGATCAAATGTTTAAACTAAATAGATTATTACCACCCCTTGCAACTATACTGATACTGTTGAGCGGATGTGGTTCGGATGGGGAGGGCGAAGATAAGAGTGAGCCTGTTGCCGACGATAGCCTCATCACCACCGCAGATACGATTGTTAGTGATGAAGCAGATTTTGTCGAACCCCCCTTAACTGGAGAAGATATCGCACCCTCTCTTCAGAGCGGTGACATCGTCACAACAGATCCTGATGACAGTAGCTGCCAGAGCGTTGATGGAGATGGACCATGGGAGTACGACCTATACTGGTGGGAGAGTGAGGATGGTCTCAGCTTTACTCAGGGAGAACTCTTTCAATACTGTGCAGATGTCCCAAGTATCGCCACTGACGGCGAGGGAAGAGTTTTCGTTGCCACCCAAGCCTTTGCCAATAGAGAGGATAGCTCAGTATGGGATAAAATCGGGGTACGGCTATCCCACGATGGGGGAGTCAACTGGGGAGATATCAAGTTTATCAGTCTTAGTGGTATGCCCGAGAACCACTCCCGCCCCTTTGATCCCACTATCGTCTATGACACACTGAGCCACTGGTGGAGACTCTTCTTCTCTTTGAGTGATGATCCCAATGGTAAGTTAACCGAGAATACCTGCACCCACTCTGCCTACTCTAATGATGGCCTAAATTATATCTACGAGGGGAGTCGTTTTTGTGCCGATGATAAAGAGGTGATAGACCCTGCAATAGTGGTACATCAGGGGGTGTGGCACTACTTCGCTCCATCGGGAGCTCCTCAAGACGGTGCCCACCACGCGACTTCCACAGATGGATACACCTTTATTGCAATGGAGAAGACCCCTTCAGACAATAACCATAACTGGACCGGCAACGCTATTCCTGATGCATCGGGAGCTATCCGTTTCTATGGCAGTGAGACCAATCTCGTCCAGGGCAATTATCTCTGGTACAACCGTAGTGCCGACGGTGGAGTCAGTTGGGATGGTTTCAGTCGTACCAATATCCCATCAGGTAAGGATCCCGGAGCAATCTATCTCAACGGTCGTTATCGGCTGCTAGTACCCACTAAGTAAATGAATAATAAAGATACAGTGATAAAGGAGTAATCGATGATTATCAGGAATTTGATAGCTACAACCACTCTATTGATTACACTAGCCGCATGCGGTGGCTCTGATAGCAGCTCTAGCCCCTCACCGGAGGAGACAACCACCTCATTGACGCCAGACGAGAGTAATTCTTCAACTGGGTCAGATTACACCACACAGTTAACTCTCACTCAGGTGAATATTCAGCGGGTAGGAGACTCAGACTTTGCATCCTCTACCCAGCTCCTGGCCAGCTGGCAACCACCTAACTCTGCAGTTCCTCTCTTTCTTAAAATGGTAGAGGGCAGCAATGAGACTATGGTCGGTCCTCTTGCATCTACTACCAGTGAATATAGCTGGAGTAATCTAAAGTCTGCCACCACCTACACCCTGACTCTATTCACCTGTTCTGACGATAGCTGCTCCACAAAAGTGACTGTAGGCGATGCAGCCACAGCTACCACTGCGGAGGAGTTTTGGCAGGTCCATGGCGGGAACAGTTATGATACAGCGACTCATGTCGTTGACCATGGCTCAGCGTTATCGTATGTGTACCAGTATGAAAGTCATGCCGGTAGTCCGGACAATGTAACCCTGCTCTACTTCCACCCTAGGGGTAGTAGTGAGTGGAAAGGTGGTATCCGTATTGCGGAAAGTTCAAGTTCCGGAGCGGCCGCAGCGGATCTAACCCACTTTAATGTCACAGGGTCGGGTCTGGGGGATCCCTGCACCGACAGTAGCCAGAATAACCTAGCGTGCGCAACAGGCGACTCGCCCTATTCCATTGAAGCCTTTCAGTTAATACCTCAGATTTCTGGAGTAGTTCGGCTCTATTTTAACGCTGCGACGGTAGCGGATCTCAATGCCGCTACCCGCATCTACTATCTTGATTCCCAAGACGGTTATCTCGGCCTCGATTTCGATCAGGATCTGAACTCTTCTAAATGTGAAGGGGCCGAGTTTGCAGCTGGAGGTAGTTGCGCCTCACAGTTACTTCTCGGAGTTGATGGAGATCAACCTTTAGGCTCTCCGCTGACACATGCCCGCCAATTTAAGATCGGTTACCCGATGCTGCAATCGGTTATTTGGGACGAAAGCGAAGGTACCTTTATGGTGATCACCGGTGCTGATAGCTGTGGACAGACCGACAACGGGCTGTTTCTGGCTAACTACATGGGTAACAATCAGTGGCAAGTTGCAGAGGAAGATGGTTGTGCCAAGCCTCTGGTTCGCTACGGCCATGGTCCGGTGATCGTTCATCTTGGTGGTGATCGTTATAAATTCTACTACGAATATGAGGCGGACAGCCAGGGCACCTTTAGTCGCGATGAGAAGCCTCTGCGAATGGTCTACATTGATGCCGGGATTGATGGTAAGGTCACCCCCACAGAGATTGAGAGCGAGACCGCAGCTCGTGATGTTAATTTCCTCTGGGCAGATGGAACATTGCTCACTGCTGCAGAAGAGAGAGGGCTAGGTGACCATGTGATCCATGTTGCTGATAAAGATCTTAACCATCAGGTGATGTACATGAATCTGGGTGGTTTCGACAATCAGGATTGGGGAGAACCATCTTCCGGGATAGGTATGGCTCTGCTGCTAAACCCATAAAGAAGAAATATCCAAGAACCCTGAAAACGCTGGTTTCAAAAAGCCGATAAGCGCGACGCTCGAGCGTTATGAAATCTTTGAATAGAATGACTATTCATATGGCTTCAGCCTTGAATCGCCACGCTTCTCGACTCTCTGAAATGCAGTGTTTCCATGATCTTGGGCACATTCATAGTATCGCGTAATGACTACTGCTCAAAAGGGAGGTCATATTCGTCCTCATCCACCATCTCGATATATTTCTTATCTTCGATGAGGATGTGGTTCATCAGCCAGCTCATCATCATCTCAGAGAGATCGCTGGCGCTCACTTTTTCGCGCTTATAGTCCATCAGAAAACGAGACAGCCCCTGTTTAAATCCGGCATGCAGGGTCTGATGGTGAACGAGAT
>JADFYS010000259.1 GCA_015232955.1 Gammaproteobacteria bacterium | reverse complement strand
TAAAGGGTCCACGCAGATGTGACTTGAGATGGGGGGTTACAGCCGCCGCAGTAATCCCTTTCCGTTGACAGAATAGAGCGAGAAGATACGACGCCTCCAGCTCCGATAGTGCCGCCTGTCGTATCGCATTGGGGTTATAGCAGCTACCACAGCCACCACGATGGGTAAAGGCGCTGTTGGCGAACATCACCCCAAAGCCGAGAGAGATGGCGATCACCTCAAGGGTGAAGGGGAGTCGTTCACTATCGACTGTCACCGTTGCATCGCAACTCTCGAGCAGTAACCGTGCAATAACCGTACTCAGGGAGGCGATCAGTGCCTGTGGTTGGTTGATCTGCTCCGGGTTCCACGGCAGCGGGAGTGGTCCGGATGGAGGGATAGCCATCGGGAGCTCTGACTTGAAGTGGCGTAGTGGCTTGGGAAAGTCGAAGGGGGTCTGGAGTGCATGGAGCTCCTCCTCCGATCTCGCGAGGGTGAGCGGCCAGTGGCCGATCCCGGAGTAGGTCATCACCTGTTTGAGAATCAGGGAACCCATCTCGTAATGGGAGCCTGCCCGCCCGGGAAAAAAGTGGTTATCCGGCAGGACAAGTTGGGTCTCAGTGGAGAAGAGGGTGGCATCGAACTGCGCAACCGCCCACAAAAACTGCTGCTGGAGCCACTGACTCTGCGCCTCTTCCAGCAGTGGCTTGCGTCTGAATAGCGTTAACATTTAGTGATCATATCCCAATAGTTGATCTAGGCGGCTCCGCGCTTCGTTGACCCCGATCTGCTTGAGTGCAGAGAAGAGCTGGAGCGAGAGAAGCCCTTCTCGCGTCTCGACCCCAAGGTCGCGTGAGATCTTGAGCAGGCTGCTCTGGGCAGGCCCCTTTTTGAGCTTATCGGCCTTGGTTAAGAGGATGTGACACGGAGTCTTCCGCGCCATACACCACTCGACCATCATCTGATCAAACTCTTTTAACGGGTGGCGGCTATCGATAAGAAGGATCAGACCGCACAGCGGTTTTCGTTGATTGAGATAGTGATCCAGCACCTGCTGCCACTGTTGTCGAACCCGCTCCGGCACCTTGGCAAAACCGTATCCGGGAAGATCCACCAGGTAGTGCAGCTGGTCCACCGCAAAAAAGTTGATCAACTGTGTTCGTCCTGGGGTCTTGCTGGTGCGTGCCAGAGTGCGGTTATCGGTGATAATATTGAGTGCACTCGACTTTCCGGCATTGGAGCGGCCGGCAAAAGCGATCTCCCCCTCACTCTCCTTGGGGAACTGATCGGGACGGTTGGCACTAATTTGGAAGCTGGTCTGACGGTAGCGGTTTACGGTTAGCTTTTGGTTCACAGGGTGAAGTCTCATCGACAATAAAAAGGTATTATAGGGTTTATGCAACAAAAACGCCTCTTTCATCCAGGGCCGCTCGCGAGCGGTGCAGTGATCGCTGCCGATCGTGACAACAGCCACTATCTGTCGCGGGTGCTACGACTGAAGGGTGGGGATGAGGTGACACTGATTAACGGTGAGGGAGGGGAGTATAGCGCAGAGATTGTCACCCTTAGCCGGAACGAGGTGACGCTTAAGGTGGGTTCGTATCGAATGCGAGAGAGAGAGTCACCACTGGCGAGTCTCCTGATTCAGGCACTGAGTCGGGGCGAGAAGATGGACTTCACCATTCAGAAGAGTGTCGAGTTGGGGGTGACGCAGATCATTCCGGTGGTGAGTGAGCGGAGTGTGGTTCGGATCGAAGGGGAGCGCCAGCAGCGAAAACAGGAGCACTGGCAGGGGATCGCTACCGCTGCGGCACTGCAGTGTGGTCGCAACCGTATCCCGCAGGTTGAGGCGATCACAACCTATCGTCAGGCAGTGGAGCAGAGTGGTGACGGGGAAAAGCTGATCCTCTCTCCCCGGGGCACGGGGTACCGGTTACCGCTGACCAAGGTAGAGCGTGTCACTCTTGTCGTTGGCCCCGAAGGGGGACTCACCGCAGAGGAGGAGGCGGAGGCCCAAAGCAATGGCTTTAAACGACTCTCCCTCGGTCCGCGAATCTTACGGACGGAGAGCGCGGCGCTGACCGCCCTCGCTGTGCTGCAGTGGCAGTGGGGCGATCTCTCTTCTGTATCATAAAGCATCAGAGCGGGGCGATAGACTCCAGAGCAAAGAGTTCGGCCACCGTCTCCCGTCTACGAATGAGGGAGAGCTGCGCCCCATCCACCAGCACTTCAGCGGCGCGTGGCCGGCTGTTGTAGTTTGAACTCATCGAAAAACCGTAGGCGCCGGCGGAACGCACCGCAAGGAGATCCCCCTTCCGTAGCGCCAATAGCCGCCCTTTACCAAGAAAATCACCGCTTTCACAGACTGGGCCGACGATATCATAGCGCTTGGGGTCCACTGTCTTATGCGGGGTGACGGCGATGATCTCCTGCCACGCTTGATAGAGAGAAGGACGGGCGAGATCGTTCATCGCCGCATCGACGATGGCAAAATTGAGTTCGCCGTGGGGCTTCAGGTACTCCACTCGGGTCAAGAGAATACCGGCGTTACCGACGATCGCCCGACCCGGTTCGATAATTAGGGTCAGATCCCGTCCCCCAAGGAGATGGAGGAGGGGGGCGGCATAATCACCGGGAAGCGGGGGGGCTTCATCGCCATAGGTGATACCGAGCCCACCCCCCATATCGATGTGGTTGAGAACGATACCCTCCTCTGCCAGCTGATCGACCAAGGCGATTACTCGTTCCATCGCTGCCGCAAAAGGGGCGCTCTCCACCAGCTGCGACCCGATATGGCAGTCGATACCGATAACATCGACCGCAGCCATCTCTGCAGCCTCACGGTAGAGGCGCAGCGCATCATCGATAGCGATGCCAAACTTGTTCTGTTTCAGACCGGTGGAGATGTAGGGGTGGGTCCCGGCATCGATATCGGGGTTGATACGGAGGGAGATCGGCGCACGCACTCCAAGCGCTGAGGCGACCTCTTCGATGCGCTGTAGTTCAGCCTCTGATTCGACATTAAAGCAGTGGATCTCCACCTCAAGGGCGAGGGCGATCTCATCGACCCGCTTGCCGACCCCAGAGAAGATCACCTTGCTGGCGTCACCTCCGGCAGCCAGCACTCGCTCCAGCTCACCAACAGAGACGATATCAAAACCGGCACCCAGACGCGCCATGAGATGGAGGATAGCGATATTAGAGTTGGCTTTTACCGCATAACAGACTAAGTGGTCAACGCTGCTCAGGGCTGCGGCAAAGGCGCGGTAGTGGCGTTCGATGGTCGCACGGGAGTAGCAGTAGAGCGGCGTTCCAAAGCGGGCCGCTATCTCTTGCATCGCCACCTCTTCGGCAAAGAGTTCCCCTTGGTGATAGTTGAAGTGATCCATCTTAGTTCGTTCCCTGACTGTTCTCGGGTTGAGTTGTGGTTGGTTGAACTGGCTCAAGAGTGAGATCCCCCTTGGCACCGCAGCCAGAGAGGAGAAGAAGGAGGATCGGGATCAGTGAAGCCAGTGTTTTTCCAAAGCAGTGGGTTTTCATTAGCCTGATTCTCCCGACATCGTTGTTGTATACCCAAGATACCTGGAAACGCTGGTTCCAGAAAGCTGATAAGCGCGACTCTTCTTCGTTATGAAGCCTTTGAATAGAATGACTATTCATGCGGCTTCATGCCTTGAATAGCCA
>JADFYS010000258.1 GCA_015232955.1 Gammaproteobacteria bacterium | reverse complement strand
CATGGACGCCATCGTCAAGCCCCCATGGATGGGTGTACGGCGTCCCGCCAATCGGGTAGCGGAGATCCCCACCCTTAACTTAATGACATTGAAATTCGAACCAGCGTCCTTCGTAGAGGCTTTGCAAAACTAATAGAGGTCAACCGGATCGACATCGAGCGACCATCTCACCTTACGCCCGCTTTTCAGGGTCTCGGCCCAAAGCAGCAGAGGAGCAAGAGCGCGGTGAAGGGCGGCTCTCTCCCCCGCTTGCAGCAGAAGTTGGTAGCGCAGCAGCCCCCCTCTGCGCTCCATGGGGGCGGGAATGGGGCCGAGCAGTTCAACCCCGGCACAGCCCGCGTCGACCGCGGCATCGGCCAACTGCTGCAGAAAGCGCGCTGCATCCTCCCCCTGCTCCGCCTCTGCCCGAAACAGGGCGAGGTGAGTGTAGGGGGGCAGCCCCACCTCTTGTCGTTCGGCCAGCGCCTCTACGGCAAAGGCGTCATAGTCGTGGCGGAGAAGGTGGGGAAGTTGTGGATGGTCCGGGGCGTGGGTCTGAATCACCACCTCTCCCGCCTTCTCCCCCCGCCCCGCACGCCCCGCCACCTGCAGCAGCTGCTGTGCCATCTTCTCCATCCCGCGAAAATCGACACTAAACAGCCCCTGATCGCCATTCAGAATCGCCACCAGGGTGACATCGGGAAAATGGTGCCCCTTGGCCACCATCTGTGTACCTACCAGGATCTGCGCTCTACCGCTGTGAATCTGCTCAAGAATGGCCGAAAATGAACCCTTGCGTCGGGTACTGTCGCGATCGATACGGACGATTTCGACATCAGAGAAGTGCTGCTCCAGTGCCAGCTCCACCCGCTCTGTACCGGAACCGAGCGCCTTCAGGCCGCGATCCCCACACTGCGGACAGAGGAGCGGAACCCGCTGTCGATCCCCACAGTGGTGACAGATCATGTCGCTGCGACCGGCGTAGAGGGTCAATCGCGCATCACAGTGGTGGCAGTTGGCAACCCAGCCACAACGGTGACAGAGCAGCGTCGGGGCGTATCCGCGTCGATTCAGGAAGAGGAGCACCTGATTTCCCTGCCGAAGATGGTGCCTAATCCCTGTAAGCAGAGGGGGAGAGAGGCCATTTTCAGCAGGCTGCTGACGGAGATCAATAAGGTGAATCGGAGGGGGCGTCGCCACCCCGGCCCGTTCGTGCAGGCGCTGAATCAGAAAGTGGCCCCGCTGCACATTATAGAGCGACTCCAGCGAGGGCGAAGCGCTCCCCAGCACAATCGGCACCCCTTCGAGCTGCGCCCGCTTGATGGCACTATCACGGGCGTGATAACGAAAGTGATCCTGCTGTTTGTATGAGCCATCGTGCTCCTCATCAACCACAATCAGCCCAAGGCGGGCAAACGGGGTAAAGAGGGCAGAGCGAGTCCCAATCAGCAGCGGAAGCTCCCCTTGGGCGACACGCAGCCACACCTCTGTCCGCTCACGATCATTCAGCCCGGAGTGGCTCAGACCAAGCTCGATCCCAAAGCGGCAGTAAAAACGATCGACCAGCTGCGGCGTCAAACCGATCTCCGGGACCAACATCAGCACCTGCTCTCCCCGCTCCAGCACAGCGGCAATCGCCTGAAGGTAGACCTCGGTCTTACCGCTTCCGGTAACACCGTGGAGGAGCAGGGGCTGAAACCGACCCAACCGTGCACAAATCGTCTCCACCGCCTGCTGCTGCTCTGAGTTAAGAAGATAAGGGGGCGATTGCACCTCTCCTATTGTCGTGGCCGGCTCAGGATGACCCGGTTGCACCTCGACCCAGGCACGGCGCTCCATCGCCCGCAGCAGCGACAGAGGACGAGGGTGAAGCAGTTTGAGTGCGGCCAGCGTCAGACCCGAGGGTGCATGACGGAGGTGGCTCCAGAGGAGTTGTTGTTGTGGTGCACGCCCGAGATCCGACCACTGCAGCGCTTCGCCACTCGGGGTGAGTCTCCAAAGCTCTGGGCGATCCACCACCGCCCGCTCCCCCTGACGCAGGCGCAGAGGGAGGGCGGAGGCGAAAACCTCACCTATGGGGTGGTGGTAATAGCCGGCCGCCCACTGCAGCAGCGAAAATAGTGGCGGGGTGAAGAGGGGGGCGGCATCCAGCAGTTCCACCACCCGCTTCAACCGCTTCTGATCAACCGTAGAGGTTATCGCCACCGCCATAAGAACCCCAACCACCTGCCGTCGTCCAAAGGGGAGGCGCAACCGAACCCCGGGGAGAAGCGCAGCACCATCGCACCCTGCAGGCGGCAGATAATCGAAAAGACGGCGCAAGGGAACCGGAAGCGCTACCCGGAGAATCGGTTCAGACATAGTCTGAGATTGTAAACCAAGCGGGGGATCTCGTGAGATCTGTTACGACTTCGCTCATGAGTTCCTGATGACGCCAGCCCTCTACTGCACTACACTACACTCTCCACTGAATAGGGTGAGTAGAGAGGATGTTACAGTA
This sequence comes from Gammaproteobacteria bacterium, assembly GCA_015232955.1. Lineage (GTDB taxonomy): Bacteria > Pseudomonadota > Gammaproteobacteria > Thiohalomonadales > Thiohalomonadaceae > JADFYS01. The sequence goes on along the minus strand of JADFYS010000258.1, from coordinate 1,241 downwards.
CGAGCAGGCAAACCTTGGGCGTGACAAACGCCCCACAGAACAGCGTATCATCTCCGGTGCCGGTGCGGAGCTGGTGCTATTGGCCACCGGTCGGGATAATCCAACAGAGAATCGCTATCCCCAGCGGGTTATCGACAGCATCGCCACCGTTTTCAGTGGTGAAGCGGGTGAAGTCCGCCAGATCCGTCAGTTCTTTGTCGAGGCGATCAATACCGCACACTTTGAGATCATCGCCACGGAACAGGGTGCCACACCGGGAGTCGACCTCCTGATGGTGCTGATCCAGCACGGGGAGATCTCTTGGGCGGGTGTCGGCAACAACGGTCTCTATCTAATGCGGGGTGAGACCATTGGTGGTCACAACCGTGAGAACAGTAGCACAGGAAGACCACCCGCCCCGTCCCAACGCGGGATTGGCGATCACAGTAAAATCCCCTGCATCGATTTTGGCGGGCCACTCCGCCTCAGTTGTGGAGACAAAATCCTCCTCTGCAGCGAGAATCTGTATGGTCTACTCCCCATAAAAGAGCTAGAGCAGTTTCTGGCCCCCCCGCAACCGTTGCAAAAGAGGATCACCGCCATCAACACCCGGGCAAAGCAGCAGCGAAAGACGCGCCGCAACGACATGACCCTTGTGGCGCTGGAGATCACAGAGATTGATTCTCCACCACCTCCCGATTCCCATGCCACCCTCTCCGCGGTAGGGGCGATGACCCAACACCATCAGCCCCATCTCATGTTTCAGACCCGGTGGCCGGCTTAACCATCTATATAGCAGCAGACCCTATCAGGAGCAGACAATGAACCAAAATAACCAGATCAACTATCTCGAATTCCCCTCCACTGACCTCGATAAGAGCAGAGCGTTCTTTAGCGAACTCTTCGCGTGGAGTTTTAACGATTACGGTAACGACTACACCAGCTTTAGCGGGGCCGGACTCAAAGGTGGTTTCTACCGCTCGGAAACGGTCACAGGCAGCAGCGCCCCTCTCGCCGTGATCTACAACAGCAACCTTGAAGAGATCCTGGAGAAGGTGAGCCGTGCCGGTGGTGTTATCACCAAACCGATCTTTGCCTTTCCCGGTGGGCGACGATTCCAGTTCACCGAGCCCGGTGGCAATGAGCTGGGTGTCTGGTCGGAGTAGTCAGAGTTTTACTCTCAAAAAGTTTAGCGCGAAATACATTAGCGTAACCATTCACTCCCCTGGCCTGTTTTAGCCCTCACCCCGGCCCTCTCCCAA
>JADFYS010000257.1 GCA_015232955.1 Gammaproteobacteria bacterium | reverse complement strand
AACCTTCACCCTCTTCACCATCAAGCCGTTTTACCAGTGGGTGTTCCGGATTGATCTCCATAATCGGCTTCACATCGGGTGCATCCTGACCCACCTGCTTCAGGATCCGTTCGAGGTTGGCACTCATCTCATGCTCTTCGGTCACCAGACAGGCGGGGGAGTTGGTGAGGCGGTGGGTGATTCGCACCTCTTTCACCCGCTCGCCGAGACTGGTGGTGATTCTCTCCACCAGTTTCTTATACTCCTTGGCCGCCTTCTCCTGCTCTTTCTTCTCCTCTTTATCCTCCATCTCGCCCAGGTCAAGCTCCCCTTTGGCGATAGACTTCAGCTTCTTACCATCATACTCATGGAGACTGGAAGAGAGCCACTCATCGACCCGCTCGTGCATCAGCAGCACCTCAATCCCCTTCTTGTTAAAGATCTCGAGATGGGGAGAGTGTTTGGCCGCAGCATAGGAGTCGGCAGTGATGTAATAGATCGCATCCTGACCCGACTTCATCCGCCCGATATAGTCATCGAGCGAGACATTCTGAAGATCACTGTCGTTGTGGGTAGAGGAGAAGCGGAGAAGCTTGGCGATCTGCTCCTTGTTGGCATAATCCTCTCCCGGCCCCTCTTTCATCACCTTGCCGAACTCTTTCCAGAATGTGGCGTACTTTTCACTATCCTCCTTAGCCAGCTTCTCGAGCATCGACAGCACCTTCTTGACCGAGCCGGAACGCATAGAGTCGATCGCCTTGTTGTGCTGCAGGATCTCGCGCGAGATGTTGAGCGGCAGGTCATTGGAGTCGATCACCCCCCGCACAAAACGGAGGTAGTTGGGCATCAGGTGCTCGGCATCATCCATAATGAAGACCCGTTTGACATAGAGCTTGATCCCCTGCTTACGATCGCGATCCCAGAGATCAAACGGCGCCCGCTTCGGGATATAGAGCAGCGAGGTATACTCCAGCTTCCCCTCTACCCGGTTGTGGCTGTGGAGCAGTGGCTCCTCATAGTCGTGAGAGACATGCTTGTAAAACTCATTATACTCCTCCTCTCCGATCTCGCTTTTGGGGCGGACCCAGAGGGCAGAGGCCTTATTGACCGTCTCCTCCTCGGGAATGACCACCTCATCCTCTTTCTTCTCATCGTCATCCGCTGATGGTAGCGGATCCTTGAACATTATGATGGGGAGGGTGATGTGATCCGAATATTTTCGAATGATGGAGCGAAGACGCCAGCCATCGGCAAACTCATCGGCATCGTCACGCAGATGGAGGATAATGGTGGTACCCCGCTTGTCGCGTTCGATATTCTCAATGGTATAGTCCCCCTCCCCTCCCGAGATCCAGCGCACCCCGTGTTCAGAGGTGAGGCCGGCACGACGGGTCTCGACCGTAACGCTGTCGGCAACGATAAACGAGGAGTAGAAGCCGACACCAAACTGTCCTATCAGGTGGGCATCCTTCTGCTGATCTCCGGTCAGGCTCTTCATAAACGCCTGCGTTCCGGAGCGGGCGATGGTGCCGAGATTCTCGATCACCTCATCGCGGTTCATGCCGATACCGTTATCAGCGATGGTTACCGTCTTCGCCTCTTTATCAAATTCGATCCGAATCTTGAGCTCATTATCCCCCTCATAGAGGGCATCATCTGACAGCGCCTCAAACCGGAGCTTGTCACAGGCGTCAGAGGCGTTGGAGACAAGCTCTCTCAAGAAGATCTCTTTGTTGGAGTAGAGCGAATGAATCATCAGGTGAAGTAGCTGTTTGACTTCAGTCTCAAATCCACGGGTCTCTTTATGGGTATCTACACTCATCGTTACTTGGGTCCTTGGTTAGTACAGGTGAAAAAAGAAGTGCAAAACTAATGGGGATATTTTACCCTGTTTTCAACAGGAGACCGTTCCGTAACCTCCTGCCACCGAAGCTCCACGACCCCAGCCAACCGACCTAGGACCCAAAATATGATCCAGACCATCACCACCACCCCCTTTTCAGATCAACGCCCTGGGACCTCCGGCCTACGCAAGAAGGTAAGCCACTTTCAGCAGCCGCACTATCTTGAAAACTTTGTGCAGGCGATCTTTGACACCCAGACCGCCCTCAAAGGGGGAACCCTGGTGGTGGGCGGAGATGGCCGCTACTACAATCGTCACGCGGTGCAGATCATCCTCAGAATGGCCGCCGCTAATGGGGTGAACCGGGTGATCGTCGGGGCGGGAGGTCTGCTCTCGACCCCCGCAGCCTCGGCGGTGATCCGCAAATATCAGACACAGGGGGGGATCATTCTCTCCGCCAGCCATAACCCCGGAGGAGAGGATGGCGACTTTGGCATCAAATTTAACAGTGATAATGGTGGCCCCGCCGCCGAGCAGATCACCGAAGCGATCTACGCCAGAACCAAAACCATCACCCACTACGCCATCGTCGAGAGTGAAGAGATAGCGATCGATCAACCGCAGACCACCGCCCTGGGTGAGATGGCGATCGAGATCATCGATCCGGTCAGTGACTATGCAGAGCTGATGGAGTCACTCTTCGACTTTAATGCCATCCGCACCATGCTCGCCAGCGGCACCACCCTCCGCTTTGATGCGATGCACGCCATTACCGGCCCCTACGCCACCGAGATCCTCGAAGGACGGCTGGGGGCCGCACCCGGATCGGTGATTAACGGTATCCCGCTGCCCGATTTTGGCGGCCACCACCCCGATCCCAATCTCGCCCACGCCAAAGAGTTGGTGGAGGAGCTCTTTAGCGCCACCCCCCCTGACTTCGGCGCCGCCTCTGATGGCGACGGTGACCGCAACATGATCCTCGGCGCCAATTTCTTCGTCACCCCCTCCGACAGCCTGGCAGTGATGGCCGCCAACGCCCACCTCATTCCCGCCTACCGTAATGGTCTCTCCGGCATCGCCCGCTCAATGCCCACCAGTTGTGCCGCAGATCGTGTTGCCGCCCACCTCGGAATTGACCACTACGAGACCCCCACCGGCTGGAAGTTCTTCGGCAATCTGCTCGATAGCGGTCGCGCAACCCTCTGCGGAGAGGAGAGCTTTGGCACCAGCTCTGGCCATGTCCGCGAAAAAGATGGTCTCTGGGCGGTCCTCTTCTGGCTCAACATCCTCGCCGTGCGCCAAGAGTCGGTGGCAGCCATTGTTCAACAGCACTGGCAGCAGTTCGGGCGCAACTTCTACACCCGCCACGACTACGAAGCGGTGGATGCCACCACAGCGCAGCAGCTGATGACCGATCTTGAGCAGCGCCTCCCCTCACTCGTTGGCACAGAGCTTGCCGGTCTTGAGGTGAGTAGTGCCGACAACTTCAGCTATCTCGATCCGGTCGATGCCAGCGTCAGCAAGGGGCAGGGGCTGCGGATCTGTTTTAGTGACGGTTCACGCATCATCTTCCGCCTCTCCGGCACCGGAACCGTGGGCGCCACCCTCAGGCTCTACATCGAAAAATATGAGCCGGATCCGCAGCGGCAGAGCGAAGAGACCCAGACCATCCTCCAGCCCCTCATCACCGCCGCCCTCGAGCTATCCCAACTTCAGCAGCGAAGCGGAAGATCTGCACCCGATGTGATCACCTGAAATTGCTCTCCTCACCCTCGGCGAGCGCCGGGGTGGGGGTCAAGATTGGATGACAGCACTCTCCCCGGTGGTCGCACGAACCGCGGCGATCATCTCCTCTACCATCTCGGGTGGCAGATCGAGACCCGCCTCGTGCCCCGGGTTGAGCGAGATAC
>JADFYS010000256.1 GCA_015232955.1 Gammaproteobacteria bacterium | reverse complement strand
AAACGGTGGATATGCAGATTATCCTCCTCCCCGGGACCAAAGTTCAGGAGCCGCTTATCGGCGTCTTTATCGAGGAGCGTTCTCCGGCTGTTGAGGGTGATATTGACGGCATTAAGCAGAGCTATGATGTTGGAATTGCCACCCAACAGCGGATAGTCGACCTCGAGCAGGAGCTGCAGTTTACCCGCGAGAATCTGCAAGCGACAGTCGAGGAGCTGGAGACCTCCAATGAAGAGCTGCAGGCGACCAATGAGGAGCTGTTGGCGAGTAATGAAGAGCTGCAGTCGACCAACGAGGAGCTGCAGTCGGTTAATGAAGAGCTCTATACCGTCAATGCAGAGCATCAGAGTAAAATCTCCGAGATGTTTGAGGTTAATAACGATCTCGACAACCTGCTCGCCAATATCCGTGTCGGCACCCTCTTTCTTGATCACAAGCTCGAGATCCGCCGCTTTACGGTAGAGATCACCCCCTTTATCCGGGTGATAGAACAAGATATCGGCAGACCTTTTGACCATTTTTCCCATGAACTGAAGGGTGTGGATCTGGATTCGATGGTACGCCGGGTCAACTCCAGTTACGAGAGTATGGAAGAGGAGGTGCAGGATAGCTCCGGTAACCACTATCTGATGCGCATCTTCCCCTACCGTATCGCCCCCAACCTCTTCTCCGGGGTGCTGCTCACCTTTATCGATATCAACTCCACCAAAAAGATGCAAAAGAGCCTGCTGCAGAGTGAAGAGCGCAATAGCCTCGCTCAGGAGGCGGCCAGCCTGGGTAGCTGGGACTGGGACATCACGCGCAATACCCTGATCTGGTCAGACAACATCGAAAAGATGTTCGGTTTTGGCATAGGGGAGTTTGGTGGCTCCTATGACGATTTTGTCCGCTGTATCGTCCCCTCGGATCGTAAACGGGTCGAAGATGAGGTGAACAAATCGCTCTCTGATCCCGGTCGCCCCTATCGGCTCAACCACCAGATTCAGTGGCCCGATGGTTCGCTCCATATGATGCGTGAAAGTGGCAAAGTCCATGTCGATAGTCAAGGGAATCCGGTACGCATGGTGGGAGTGGTTCAGGATATTACCGAAGAGCATCTGGCGGATGTCGGGCGTCAGCGCAGTGAACAGCTCTTTCGAGTGACGCTGGAGAATCTCGATATGATCGCGGTTCAGCTGGATAGGGAGGGTCGGGTCATCTTCGCCAACGACTATCTGGAGGAGATCACCGGCTGGAACCGGGAAGAGTTGCTTGGTGCCTCCTGGTTTGAACGCTGTATTCCATCTTCACAGCGGGAGGAGGTTCGGCGTCTCTTCACTGCGTTTATGAAGGGCGAGGTCAATATGGTCGCTTTTCACGAAAATGAGATCCTCTGTCGGGATGGCAGTAGCATTCGAGTCCTCTGGAATAACACCCCAATCTTCGATGAGATGGGTGCCCCTTTTGCGGTGAGCGCCATCGGGCAACTGGTGAATCGTGAACAGTAGCGGCCCAATCGTGGGAGGTGTAACGGGGCGAGAGGCTCACGAGGAGAGTCTGCGCCAGCGGGCAGAGAGGATGCTTGAACCGATGGATGGGCAGGCCGAACTCGGGATGGAAGAGGTGAAGCAGCTGCTGCATGACCTTCGGGTTCATCAGATCGAGCTCGAGATGCAGAATGAAGAGTTGCGGGCAACGCAGGGGCAGCTTCAGCAGTATAACGACAAATACTCCACCCTCTATGACTTCGCCCCTGTTGGGTACTGTACCCTCGATGCCAATAGTATCATTCTTGAGTGTAACTACACCCTCACTCAGCTTCTGGCGGTGAATCGGGAGCGACTTCTGCGCTACCCCTTCGGCAATTTTGTGAAAGATAGCCAGCTTCCGGTGCTAAAACATCTGCTCGGGCAGGAGGATCGCGAGGTGGAGCAGCAGCTCACCTTAAAGACCAAAGAGGGTGAAGAGATTTTCACCCTACTGCGTTTTCATCGCCTATCGGTTCCTGGACAGAGCGATGCCCATTGGCTCGTGGCGGTGAGTGATGTCACCCGTCTCCACCAATTGACTGTGGAGCTGGCGGTGAAAGGGCGGGCGATAGAGAGCACCCAAGAGGCGGTGGTGATCTCCAACCACCGCAATGAGATCTGCTATGTCAATCCCGCGTTTGAAGAGACGACCGGCTATAGCAGTGCCGAGGTGGTGGGGAGAAAGCCGCAACTGCTGCAGTCGGGCAAACATACCAAAAGTTTCTATGAGGATATGTGGCAGACCCTGCACCAGAGCGGTGGTTGGCGAGGGGAGATCTGGAATCGTCGCGCTAATGGTGAGGTCTATCCCGAGTGGCTCAGTATTAGCGTAATCTATGATGACTTGAAGCAACCCCTCTATTATGTCGGGGTATTTACCGATATTACCCATGAAGAGCAGGTGCGGCAGCGTCTCCATCAGCTCGCCTATCATGATGCCACGACCGGTCTGCCCAATCGCCACCTCTTTATGGATCGCCTGCAGCAGGCGATTCTCCACTCGCGACGCAGTCGCAGTGGCTTCTCGCTCCTGTTTATGGATCTCGATCGCTTTAAGACCATCAACGACACCCTCGGCCATACGGTTGGCGATGAGCTTTTAACCCAAGTGGGACAGAGGATTGAGCTGCTGATTCGCGATAGTGATACCGTTGCCCGGATGGGAGGAGATGAGTTTATTATTCTGTTGCCAGAGGTGATTCAGAGTGCAGTCTCTTCACAGATGGCGCAGAAAATTCTCGAGGAGATGGCAAAACCCTTTAAGCTGGCAGGAAGACCCTATCAGCTCGGGATTAGCATCGGCATTAGCATCTATCCCCAAGATGGCGGTGATGCTGAAACCTTGATCAAACACGCCGATATTGCGATGTATCGTTCAAAATCACAGGGGCGCAACACCTACCACACCTATGATCCGGCACTTGATCTCAAGGTTCAGGAGCGGGTGACCCTAGAAAATGATCTTCGCCACGCCTTTAACCACGAGCAGCTTCAGCTTGTCTATCAGCCTCAGGTCGATCTTGAGAGTGGTCGCTGGGTGGGTGCAGAGGCCCTCCTGCGCTGGAATCACCCCCAACGCGGTTTTATCTCCCCCGCAGAGTTTATCCCCATCGCTGAAGAGTGTGGATTGATCGTCCAGATCGGCTACTGGGTGCTGCGTACAGCAGCGCGGCAGTATCTGCAGTGGCAGAGTGAAGGGGTTGAGCTCGGAACCCTCTCAGTCAACCTCTCGCCCCATCAGTTCCTTCAGGGGGATCTGCTGCGTCATATTCGTGAAATTCTTGAAGATACCGGGATGCCTCCAGCCCACCTCGGGATAGAGGTGACCGAAAGCGCGGCGATGCCCAACTTTGAGTACAGCATCACAATCCTCAAGAAACTACAGGAGATGGGGGTGCGGATCGATATCGACGATTTTGGTTCCGGCTTCTCCTCACTCAGTCATCTCCGTCATCTGCCCATCGACACTATTAAGATCGACCGCCAATTTATCGATGAGATCCCCTCCAATCCCGATGATGTCGCCATCGCCCGCGCGATAATCGCCATGGCGCAGAGTCTCAATCTGGAGATGATTGCCGAAGGGATTGAGACAGCGGAGCAGCTCGCCTTTGTCAAGGATCACGGCTGTCAGACCGGGCAGGGGTACCTTTTTGCCAAACCGATGGCAGCGAAGGAGATCTGTCGGCAGTTTGTCGGCGCCCGGAACGGGAATTGAGAGCGTTATTTAGAATAT
>JADFYS010000255.1 GCA_015232955.1 Gammaproteobacteria bacterium | reverse complement strand
CGGCTTTAGCTTCCTGCGTCGCCCTCGACAATTGCTCCTGCATTGTTCTACCTTCGTCCATCCTTGGACTCGTACCTCCGGCATCCATGCCTTCGTTGCACTGCACCGCCACAAACGCACCCTTCACGGTGTCCAACTGCGGATTTTAGGTTTATGGAGAAAAGGCTCCTACGGACTTTAGATTCGCCGAGTTTTTCATGGAGATTAACTCTCTGACAAATTAATTTAAATCCCCCCTAACCCCCCTTTTTCAAGGGGGGAACACAGGGAGTGGTTGGTTTGGGAATAGATGTTACTTCTACGCACCATGAACCTGCCAAGAGGCAAACTCAACCTCCAGCGCTTCCCCCTTTGGAAAAGGGGGATTGAGGGGGATTTGAGTACCAATAACCAAACTCTCCCAACCGTTTCAGCTAAAAGAGATCGACCCGCTCTGCGCTTCGTTAATCCGTTCCAGGGCATGAACCGCCTGACGCCAGACCGGGCTGTTGTGGAGTTCATCCCGAGTCACCGGATGGCGCCCATGGAGACGGGCGAGACGAGAGAGGAGCACCGGATCCCGATTCACCTCCATTCGCTGTAGTAACTCTGCCACTGCGGCGGGTTGGTTGCAGAGCAGCGCGACATCACAACCGGCGCCCAGTGCCGCCTCTGCCCGGGCGACGAGATCACCGGCGCCACTCGCCCCCTCCATCGTCAGATCATCACTAAAGATCACCCCCTGAAAACGGAGTTCATTACGCAGGATCTGCTGTAGCCAAAAGGGGGAGAAACCGGCGGGGTGCGGGTCAACCTTGGGGTAGATCACATGTGCCGGCATCACCCCATCGAGACCGTTATCGATAGTTCGGCGAAACGGGATGAGATCGGCTTGGCGAATATCTTCCAGCGACCGCTGATCCAGCGCCACGGCACTGTGTGAATCGGCCGCGACCGCACCGTGTCCGGGAAAGTGTTTGCCGATTGCCGCCATCCCGGCACTCTTCATCCCGGCGATCTGCTGCAGGGCAAGATCACTCACTGCTCCCGGTTTCGCGTGGTAGGCACGGTCGCCGATCACTTCGCTGACGCCATAGTCGAGATCCAGTACCGGAGCAAAACTGAAATCGACCCCCACTGCCCGCAGCTCACTCGCCATGAGCCATCCCAGCTGATGCGCCAGATCACGGCCACGACGACGATCCCGATCATAGATCTCACCGATCTTCGCCAGCGGCGGCAGTCGGGTAAAACCTTCCCGAAAACGCTGTACCCGCCCCCCCTCATGGTCCACCGCCACCAGCAGGTGGCTCTTTTTACAGCTGTGGATCTCCCGTACCAACGCTTCAAGTTGAGGTAGGGAGTCAAAATTGCGGCTGAAGAGGATCACCCCTCCGGTCAACGGGTGCTGTAACTGTTCCCGCTCCTCCGGTTGCAACGCCAGCCCCGCAACATCAAACATTACCGGTCCTAATGACATCTCTCACCTGCAGCCATCACAATTTCTACCCCGGTCCCCACCCCTACCTCAGCGAAGAGAGCGATCACATCACGGTTACGCATACGGATACAGCCGTGGGACAAGGGGATCCCCATCGGTTCCTCATCTGCGGTTCCATGAATATAGATAAAACGGCGCAGGGTATCGACCGCTCCACCACGATTCTTTCCCGATTCAGATCCGGTTAACCATAAGATTCGGCTCAAAATCCAGTCCCGCTGGGGATAGGCACGAGCCAGCTGCGGAGAGTAGATCTCCCCCGTCGCCCGCCGCCCGATAAAAACACTCCCCTCTCTCATCCCCCCACCGATACAGGCGCGGATTGTAAAACGGCCAAGGGGGGTCCCGCCACACCCCTGCTGTTGGCCCACCCCTTGCGCCGAGGTGGAGACAGAGAAGGTTCTCTTGGAGATCCCACCCTGCCACAAGGTGAGCCGCTGTGGTTCTATCTCGATCAAAATATGGGGTTCTACCACCGACTGTAGGGGTGACGACAGAGGCAGGAGTTGTAATACCGGGTATCGTGAGAGACCTCCTCCCCCAACCAGGAGGGGCGTTGAAACGGCTCCTCTTCACTGCTGAGTTCAATCTCTGCCACCACCAATCCCAAATTCTCTCCCAAGAACTGATCCACCTCCCACTGATGTTCTCCTACACGAAGATGGTAACGCCGCTTCTCCAGCTGCCGCGGATCGCAGAGGGTATCGAGCAGCTCTTGCGCATCCTCCAGAGGCAGGGGGTACTCAAACTCCGACCGGGTCAGACCGACCGTGGCCCCTTTGATATTGATGTTGGCGCGCTCCCCTTCGATCCGAATGCGAACCGAACTCTTTTCATTGCTACTGAGATAGCCTTGTCGGTAGTGGATCCCCTCCCCGACATCGTTGAGCCATCCATCGGAGGTGATCAGAAATTTCCTCTCAATCTCTACCGCCATTGGCTCAACTCCCGCAATAGTCTGTTACAAGGTGTGAGATCACTCCCCCGCACGAATACAGTTCTTCCCGGCACTTTTCGCCGCATAGACCCCCCTGTCTGCCATCTTAATCAGATCTTCAAAATCAGCCATTCCCGCCCTTTTCGCCCCGACACCGATACTAATGCTCCCCTGCCAGTAACCGTCACCGGTCTCCACCCGCAGTTGATTGACCTGATTAAGCGGATTATGGGCCACCTGCAGACCATCTTCGATCGCTGTAAAGGGGCAGATAATCAGAAACTCATCCCCACCGAGGCGGCAGACGATATCATCGGTTCGCATCGCATGACGCAGGGTCTTGGAGAGTTCACACAGCACCCGATCCCCGGCATCATGACCATAGGTGTCATTGACCTCTTTAAAGTGATCGGCATCGACCATCATGACCACGAGATCGGCGTGAATCTTCTCCGCCTCCTCCCACAGCAGGGAGAGCTGACGCATCGCATGGCGCCGGTTTGGCAGTCGGGTCAAGGTGTCGGTTAAGGTCAGCTCTTCAAGGTAGAGATTGGCCTTCTGCAGTTCGGCAGTCCGCTCCGCCACCTTCTCTTCAAGTGAGAGATTGAGCCGGAGCAGTTCGGCATTCCGGGTAGAGACCAGATGAAACAGACCATTCAGTGCCACCAGAAGCGGCTCGGTGGAGCTGTCACTCTGCCGCTCCTCCTCATCATAGGCATCTTCCGGGGTCATTCCCGCCTGAATCGAACGCACCTGCCGCGCCATATTTTTGTCTGTTCCTAAAATATGGTAAGCCAACCAGTGGATCAGAAAATCGAGTAACTGCTGTGATGAGCTACTATCTCCCGGAGTGAGATTCTCTTTCATCGTCACCAGTTCGGTAAGAAAGAGCTGATGGGCATCCACATGCCCCGTAAGATGGCGCGGATCGATCTTCAGCATCGCCATCATCTCCTCCTCTTCACTAAAGTGGTAACGGGTGTAGTCAGCCAGCTCAGCAAAGGTGTTATCGATGATCTGGTCCAGCACCCGGTTCTCAGCCAGTTGATCCCCAAAACGGTTAATAACATCCACCAGTTGGTGATGTTGGTTATCGACTTCGGCAACGCCGGTCTCGTAGTTGTTATCCCAGATAAATGACTGCATTCTTAGCCCTTCGCTTTCGCCCCTCTTCCGCTGCTTGTACCATAGCCGACACCACTCACCCTGCTCTATACCCAAGATACCTGAAAACGCTGGTTCCAGAAAGCCGATAAGTGCGACTCTTCTCGGCTCTGGCTCCTGCTTCGCACTACCTCCTGCGTCCTTGCAGTCGTGCGTTATGAACCCTTTGAA
>JADFYS010000254.1 GCA_015232955.1 Gammaproteobacteria bacterium | reverse complement strand
ATCGATACCATCATCGCGTATCTGCTGTGCCACATCGGCATCCTTCAGCCCAGAGATATCACACCAACCCCGACACACCTTACGCAGCCGTGCGGTCATCCCGTCGCTCTGACCACCATAGGCGTAGGCGTGGAGTGCAAAGCGGTTGCGATCGAGGTGCTCAAACGCCGCCAGCGATAGCCACAGTGCGGGGTGACTTCTAAATCCTCCCGACAGCAGAGCGATCTTCAGGGGGCGCTTATCACTAGCGGTCGGTGGCGGTAGTCTGGCAGGCACAATCGTCCCCGCCTGCTGGCGCTGCCACCCCTGATGCGCGGCAAAGGGCTGTTCTGGAGTCGAGCGCGGATGATAGTGCAGCGTAAAGAGGAGATTACTGTGCGCCAGTGCGTAGTCAGGCCGCAGCGCCAGCGCCTGCTGCAGACTGTCGATAGCACCATCAATCCGACCGCAATCCTTTAACACACTGCCGAGGTTGTTTAGCGCCTCGGCGTAGTCTGGCTTCAGTGCCAACGCCTGCTGAAAGGAGGCGATGGCCGCCTCCAGATCGCCATCGGCGATTAGGGCGTTCCCGAGGTTATTGTGCGCCTCGGCATAGTCGGGTTTCAGGGTCAGCGCGAGGCGATAGCTGGTGATGGCCTCACCGCTGCGCCCGCTCTGGGCGAAGGCGTTGCCTTGATTGTTATAGAGTTGCGGATAGTTAGCATTAATCGCCAGCGCCCGTTGAAATAGCGCCAGCGCCTCATCGAATCGCCCCAGAGCACTACAGAGCACCCCGTGCAGATGAAGCGCATCAAAATCGTCCGTCTGCTGCTTCAGGATCGCCGTGGTGATCGCCAACGCCTTGGCAATGTCACCACTACGATAGAGATCCTGTGCCAGGGATAGTGGTGGTGGCTCTGCGGCAGCTACAGGGGCAGGCTCTGATAAAGATTGGGACGAAGGCGGCAGTTCGGCAAAAGTCCCAGTTGCGGTATAGGCGAATGTGCTCTTTGCCGCTGCGGCATCGTCTAGCCCCTGCGCAAGCGGTGGCTGTTCCCCCTTGGCCTGCAGCGCCGCTCTCTTCTCCGTCTGCCCTGTCACCTCATAGGCCTTAAGCAGCGTATTACGCCACTCTCGTTGCCATGGGCAGCGCTCCAGCGCCTGCTCAATCAGCTCGATCCCTTCTTGGAGATGGTGTTTATTAAGATAGATCAGCCCCACCATATAGTGAGCAGCGGCGTGTTCAGGGTTATGGTGCAGCATCTTTTTGAAACTGTACTCCGCCTCGTCGAGCTTCCCCTCCTTAAACAGCGCCACGCCATCGGTGAGCAGCCCCGGCTCCGGCAGGGTGATCATGGTGAAAGGTTCCCACGAGATCGGGGCGTTGGTACCCGCAAGCAGCGGTGCAAGGGCCGCTTCATAGCGCCGCCATTTGGCGGTAGAGGTGGTATAGATCGGCTGGCGCACCTGCCACACCGAGGCGGTCTTTACCGGTCGATCCAGCTCATTAAAGGCGAGCACCTGCGGCTCCCACGCCACACCGATATAGTCGAGCATCTTGCGCGCCGATCCCTCCAGATCACTCACCACATCCTCGTAGTTAATGTCGAGGATCTCGCCGGGAAAGAGCTGGTGCCAGTGGTGCATCAGTAGGTTATGGTCGGCCAACTGCTGCCCGATATCGCCCAGATCGTAGGCGAAGCCCATTCCCCCATGTTTTGCCTGATAGTCGGTGAAGTAGTTAGAGATAGCGATATCTCTGGGGTCACGCCGTACCGAGATGATCTTCGCTTTAGGGAAGAGAAACTTAATCAAGCCGATGTTCTCAAAATTGTGTGGCAGCTTATCGACAACATGCTTCGCCTCGGGGGCGTACTCCTGAAGCTCCTTAATGATCCCCTCGGCGATGCCGGTCACTACCGGCGGATTAAGATCATCAATGCAGTCGGGGTAGTGACGACCAGAGCCGGTGTGACGCTCCCAGCGGTTAAGCCCCTGAATGCGGCTGGGGATAATCCCCAACTCACCGGCGCCAAAGATCTGGCTATGACCGGCGATGATCTGCTCCACCAGTGTGGTGCCAGAGCGCGGCATCCCCAACACATAGATCGGCAGTGACGCATGGTCTCCCCTATAGCCGCACTCCTGACGATAATCATAGAGCGCCTTGCAGAAGGCGTGGCGGATACGCGCACACTGATTACGGTGCGCCTTGGCGCTATAGGGGAGAAAGCGTCGGCTAATGCGGTTGGCCTCATCGACCAGATCCATCGCCTTGGCGTAACTCTTACGCTTCTCCCACGCCGAGGCGAGCTGGAACAGAATACCGGCACTGACCCGCCCTTCGAGACTCGGCAGCCGCGCCGACCGCTCCATCCGCTCTAGCGTCGCCTCATCCTCAGGAAACTGACGGGCATTGATTAGCGCACTATAACCCTTGACCGGATCCATCGCCTTAACCCGTTCGAAGAGCTGCACCGCCTCCTCAATCTCCCCCTGCTGCATCAGCATCTGCCCCAGCCCCTGTAGCGCCGGCAGAAAGTGGTCATTCTCCGCAAGGATCTCACGAAATAGCTGCTCCGCCAGCTCAAAGTGCTGCTCCTGACTCTCCACCTGAGCCAGGGCGTGCTTCGCCTGCAGACGCAGCGCCGCTATTTTGGCGGGTGGAGAGTCGGCACTCTCTTTAAGGTCAGCGACCAGCTCGACCGCCTTTTCTGCCGCCTTGCGGGCGCGCTGCTCAAAGCGGTGTAGTGCCGCCGCAGAGAGACGCGTCCAGAGCAGTGGGTTGCTCTCATCATGCTTAATCGCACGCTGCAGTAGCGAGAGCGCCTGCATGAAGTGCCCCTGCAGCTGCGCCAGCTCTGCCAGTTGCATCAGCAGCGGCACACTGTCGGGTTGACTCTTCAGCCCCTCACGCAGCACCTCCTCGGCCTGGGCATGGTGATCCTGCTCCGCCAGCGCCGCCGCGTAACGCCCCAGCCACTCCAACCACAGCGACTCATCGGCGGTGTGCTGCTGGTTCAGCCACGCTTCAGCGGCGGAAAACGCCTGCTGTAACACCCAACACTGTAGCTGTAGTCCATCCAGGCGACGCTGATGGTTCACCACCTCAGCCGCCGGTAAGGTAGCGGCGCGCTGCTGCAGCACGCTTACCCCCTGCTGCAGCGCCCGCTCTGCTGCGTCAGGCTGCTGTAGCTGCAGCCGTAGTTGCGCAAGATTTATCCAGATCGCCAGCCGTTGCGGAGAGAGCTCGGCACCGCGTTCAAAGTCACACACCGCCGCCTCAGCAGATCCCAACATCATCTGCGCCAGACCGCGTCGCGCCAACGCCATGGCGTGATCGGGCTGCTCTGCCAGTAATGGATCGAGGAGAGTCAACGCCGTCTCTGGCTGCTGTAGCACCAGATAGACTGCGGCGAGATCGACCTTGGCATCGATATCCAGCCGCGCCAGCTGCTGCTGCGCCAGTTGCAGATTACTCTGTGCCGCCGTCCGTTCACCAAGATGAAGCTGTGCCAGCGCCAACAAGGGCAGCACATCGGGGGCATCATCGGCAGCGAGTAGCTCCATGCAGCTACTCTTAAGTTGTGGGTAGCGCTGCTGTTCCGCCAGGGAGCGTAGCGTAATAAGGGGGCTCTTATTCATATCGGTTCAACCTCATCGTCACAACGGTGCAGTACGCTGTCGCTATTGCAACCTTAGTAGGGGCTATTGCACAGGAGGAGCAGTTGATCCTAAAATCCGCAGTTGACCGCTGCATATTTCCATCAAGATCATGATTATGAAATGATATTCACAATATTTC
>JADFYS010000253.1 GCA_015232955.1 Gammaproteobacteria bacterium | reverse complement strand
AAGTATCTGGCATGATCATTAGCGTGAAATACATTTCATAATCGAGGGTGACGCCGCACCATTCATGCAAGTTAGTTCGTGTTCGATGATCCCATTAGAGCGGTTGGAGGTGGGCGTAGGCGATGACCAGCCACTTCAGGCCTACGCGATCAAAATTGACCTGTAACCGGGCCTGGGCACCACTCCCTTCACTCTGTACCACCGTCCCTTCACCAAACTTGGGATGAGTCACCTGCTGCCCGAGGCTAAAGCTGGTGGTAGATGCCGCCTCTGTGGTGAAAGATGCACCCTTTTTCTGCCCGGCAGAGATGGGCGCCGCCACCCCTTGCAGCCGCACAATCTGAACACACTCCTCCGGAATCTCTCGCAGAAAGCGGGAGGGGTGGCTAAAGTTCTCCTGCCCGTAGAGTCGTCGCACCTCGGCGTAGGTGAGGACAAGCTCCTCTTTCGCCCGGGTGACCCCGACATAGCAGAGGCGTCGCTCCTCTTCGAGCCGTCCCTCCTCCTGAAGTGACCTTTTGTGTGGAAAAAGCCCCTCCTCTACCCCGGCGATAAAGACCAGCGGGAACTCCAACCCTTTGGCGGAGTGGAGAGACATCAACTGCACGCACTCCTCCCACTCCTCGGCCTGCCCCTCCCCCGCTTCGAGTGCTGCGTGGGCAAGGAAGGCGGTGAGGTCGTCCATCGCCTCCTCCCCCTCTTCGAGATCCTCGCCGTGGACAAACGATTTTGCGGCGGAGACCAGCTCCTCCATATTCTCGATCCGGCTCAGCCCCTTCTCTCGCCCCTCTTTCTTGTAGTGATCTCCCAGTGCACTCAGTTTGATCACCGCATCCACCTGCTGTTCAAGTGAGACCTCACTGCCACAACTCATCTCGGCGATTAGATCGAGAAAACGCTGGAGCGCAGCAGTGGCACGGGGGGTGAGCGCCCCGGCCGCAATCATCCTCTCTGCTGACCGCCAGAGACTCATCTCATGGTCACGGGCGTAGTCGCGCAGCATGTCGAGAGTCCTGCCACCGATCCCCCGGGTCGGGGTGTTGATGATCCGCTCCAGTGAGGGATCATCATCACGATTGGTGCAGAGACGGAGATAGGCGAGCACATCTTTGATCTCTGCCCGTTCGTAGAAACGCAACCCCCCATAAACCCGGTAGGGGAGACCGTGCTGGAGCAGTGCCGCCTCGATCACCCGCGACTGGGCGTTGGAGCGGTAGAGGATCGCCACCTCCTGGCGCGAACGACCGCCTCTCACCCAGCGCTCAATCTGCTCGACAATATAGGTCGCCTCGTCGATCTCATTAAAGGCGCCATAGAGGCGAATCGGCTCCCCCTCCTCCCCCGCGGTCCAGAGGTTTTTGCCAAGTCGATCGCCGTTATTATCAATCAGGGCGTTGGCAGCGGTGAGGATCGTGCGCGTCGAACGGTAGTTCTGTTCCAGCCGAATTAGCTCAACTTCGGTAAACTGGCGCTGAAACTGCTGCAGATTCCCCACTTTCGCCCCACGCCAACCGTAGATCGATTGATCATCGTCTCCCACAACAAAGGTGTGGCTCTGATCTGCAGCGAGGGTACGAATCCAGCTATACTGAATGGCGTTGGTGTCCTGAAACTCATCCACCAACAGGTGACGAAAACGGTCACGGTAGTGGCGGCAGACCTCGGGGTGTTGGAGCCATAACTCCTGTGCCCGCAGCAGTAACTCGGCAAAATCGACCAGCCCGTTGCGTTGGCAGAGATCTTCATAGTGGAGATAGATGCGGACAAAGGTCTCGAGATAGAGATCGCCTTGCACATCGATCGCCCCCGCACGCACCCCCTCATCTTTGTGGTAGTTGATCTTCCACTGCGTCTCCTTGGGGGGCCACCTCTTCTCATCGAGATCCAGCTCTTTAAGAGAACGCCGAATCAGACGGTACTGATCATCGCTGTCGATGATCTGAAAGGTCTGGGGCAGTTTCGCCTCCTGCCAGTGGCTGCGCAGCAGACGGTGGGCGATGCCGTGAAAGGTGCCGACCCACATCCCGCTAAGCGGGGTGCCGAGGATCTGCTCGATGCGCTGCCGCATCTCTCGTGCCGCCTTATTGGTGAAGGTGACCGCCATCACATTGTAGGTCGATGCCTCCCCGATACGGATGAGATAGGCGATACGGTGGGTCAATACCCGCGTCTTGCCACTGCCGGCGCCGGCAAGCACCAGCAGGTTACCGCTGGGGGCGCAGACCGCCTGGCGTTGAGGCTCATTGAGGGGATCAAGAATATCTGAGAGATCCATGGGATATCCGGAAAAAGCGGTTATTGTAGTGTTATTTGAACCGTTTCGTGTACTATTAATGGACTTATAGCCTTTTTTAGGATCACCATGGCCGTAACCACCTTTGTCAGACGCGAGGCGCTTCTCCCCGATCCGGTACGGATCCACCGCTACCAACGGATCCCGGAGTTGGGGCCAAAGATCCTCTTCTTTACCGGAGGTACCGCCATTAACGGGGTGAGTAGAGTTCTCAAACGGTACACCCACAACTCGATTCACCTCGTCACCCCCTTCGACTCCGGTGGAAGCTCGGCCAAACTGCGCAAGGCGTTCGCCATGCCCTCTATTGGTGATCTCCGCAGCCGGATGATGGCCCTCGCTGACGACTCGATTGAGGGCAATCCCGAGGTGGTGCAGCTCTTCGCCTACCGCCTACCGAAAAAGGGTAAACAGAAACATCTCAAACAGCAGCTGCATCTAATGCAACGGGGCGAAGATATCCTGATTAACGCCATCCCCAACCCGATGCGTCGCCTGATCCGCACCCAACTGGGCTATTTTCTCGAAGCGATGCCCGCTGACTTTGACCTCCGCGGGGCGAGTATCGGCAATCTCATCCTCGCAGGAGGCTATCTCAACAACCATCGCCACCTCGACCCCATCGTCTATCTCTTCTCGAAGCTGGTCAATGTCAAGGGGACGGTCCGCACCATCGTCAATGAAGATCTCCATATTGGGGCGAAACTGGCCGATGGCAGCACCATCATCGGCCAACACAATCTCACCGGAAAAGAGGTCAGACCACTGCAGCAGCGGATCGATGAACTCTTTCTCACCCGCGGCCTGGACCAGAAAAAGCGCTGTAAGACGATGCTCCGCGACAAAATTATCCGTCTTATTGAGAGTGCGGATCTCATCTGTTACCCCATGGGCAGTTTTTACAGCAGCATGATGGCCAACCTTCTGCCATTGGGGGTTGCCGATGCCATCGCCCGCAGCAACTGCCCCAAGATCTTTATCCCCAATGTTGCCGGGGATCCAGAACAGGTGGGGCTGGGGCTGAACCGAAGTGTCGAACGGCTACTCGAGACGCTGGAGCAGGGGCGAAGCAGCAGCGGGGGGAGCCTCCTTGACTATATCCTTCTCGATTGCCACCGTGGTCGCTACCCCGAACCGGTGGTCTGTAGTCAACTCACTGCCAGCGGAATTGAGGTGATCGATACCCACCTCATCACCCGTAAAAGCGCCCCCTACTACCACCACAAACGGGTGGTAGAGGTGCTGTTGTCGCTCACCTGAACTCACCCAATCTGCCATCTGAACCTTAGGAGAACAACATGATAGAGCGCATAAAATTTCACTCACTATGGCTAGTACTGCTACTGGGGCTGGGTCTCTCCCCGGTCGTCAACGGCAAAGATATGGAGGGGCGTCATGCCGTCTTTGCTGTGGGTGGGGAGAGCTGCGCCCCCTATCTGGAGGCGAGAATGGGCGGAGGGAAGAGCCTGGATCTCTATAACCACTTCATCCT
>JADFYS010000252.1 GCA_015232955.1 Gammaproteobacteria bacterium | reverse complement strand
CTGTAATTAGAGAAGGGAAGAAGGTGCGTGTCCCCTCTTCCCAAATCGTTCCCGGTGACCTGGTGGTGTTGGCTTCGGGAGATAAAGTACCCGCCGACCTGCGGTTGGTAAAGGTTCGTGACTTTCGGGTAGATGAATCGTCGTTAACCGGCGAATCGCTCCCTGTTGAGAAGCAAACCGCGACCCTAGAGGCAGATACCATCCTTCCCGAACGAACGAACATGGCTTACGGGGGAACTCTGGTGAGCTACGGTAGTGGAACCGGGATAGTCATCGCTATCGGCAACGGAACCGAAACCGGAAAAATTGCCACCATGATCGCTGAAGCGGTGACCCTGAAAACCCCCCTAACCAAAAAAATTGCCAAATTTAGCACCATACTCCTCTATGCCATTCTGGTGTTAGCGGCCTTTACCTTCCTTGTCGGCATCATGAGGGACCAACCCGCCTTCGATATGTTTATGGCCGCAGTGGCCCTAGCGGTTGGTGCGATACCTGAAGGTCTACCTGCCGCGGTCACCATCACCCTTGCCATCGGCGTCAACCGGATGGCGAAACGAAAAGCGATCGTCCGAAAACTCCCGGCAGTGGAGACTCTGGGAAGCACCACTGTCATCTGCTCCGATAAAACAGGTACTCTGACCGAAAATCAGATGACCGTCCAGGCGGCATGGATTGGCGGGAAAGCCTATAGCGCAGAGGGGCAAGGCTACCACCCAGAAGGCCGTTTCGTCACCAGCGCGGACGGTGGTAGGATAGACGGTGACAACGCACTGGAACGACTCCTGATAGCCGGTGCCCTCTGCAATGACGCATCCATCTCTATGGAGGAAACGGGTCATTGGAAGTTCGAAGGAGATCCAACAGAGGCGGCCCTGCTTTTCGCTGCCAAGAAGGGGGGTGTAAACAGAGAAGAGGCAGAGAATGCGTTCCCAAGAATCGACGCGATTCCATTTGAGTCCGACCGAATGTACATGGCAACGCTCCATCCCGAAGCAGAGGGACCGGTGGCGTTTGTCAAGGGATCGCTAGAGCGGGTCTCCGCCATGTGTACCACCATGGCAACACCGGATGGTCACACCACCCCCATAGATTACGAGATGGTCCAACGCGCAGCGGAGAGACTGGCCTCGCGCGGGATGCGGGTTCTCGCATTTGCCCAAAAACGACTTCCTCAGGATCAAGAGAGCCTTTCTGAATCCGATGTGGCAGAGGAGATGATCTTCTTAGGACTCCAGGCAATGATCGACCCACCCCGGAAAGAGGCGGTAACCGCTGTTGCCGCCTGTAAACGGGCCGGTGTTCGGGTGAAGATGATCACCGGAGACCACGCCAAGACCGCCGCCGCCATCGCTCATGAGTTGGGGCTGGAAGGGGATAGAGAGGATCACGGTGAGCTACGGGTAGTTAATGGACGAGAGTTGGCGGCCATGTCCGATAGTGATCTGCTGGAGATAGTTGAAAAAGTAGCCGTTTTTGCCCGAGTCGCTCCGGACCAAAAACTTCGGTTGGTGGACGCACTCCAGGAAAATGGCCAAGTAGTAGCGATGACCGGAGACGGGGTCAATGACGCCCCGGCGCTAAAACAGGCGGATATTGGCGTGGCTATGGGCAAGGCAGGAACAGAGGTAGCAAAAGAGGCCGCCGATATCGTTCTCACCGACGACAACTTCGCCACTATTGAGGCGGCAGTGGAAGAGGGGCGAGGCGTATTCGACAACCTGACAAAGTTTATCGTCTGGACGCTCCCCACTAACCTCGGGGAAGGGTTAGTGATCTTGGCGGCAATTATGGCAGGAATCGCTCTACCCATCCTCCCTGTTCAAATCCTCTGGATCAACATGACCACTGCAGTCCTGTTGGGTATGACCCTGGCCTTCGAACCCAAAGAGCAAGGCATCATGCAGCGTCAACCGCGAGATCCAAAAGCATCGATCCTGACGGGTGAGCTGATCGGGCGAATGGTTCTGGTGGCCATCGTCATGCTGGTTGGGGCCTTTGGTCTTTTCTGGTGGGAGCTGACTCAAGGGGCGTCAGAAGAGGTAGCCCGGACCGTAGCGGTCAATGTTTTTGTGGTCATCGAGATTTTCTACCTATTCAACTGCCGCTCACTCCATCAACCCCTCCACAAGATCGGCTTTTTCAGCAACCCATGGGCCATCGGTGGCGCGATTTCGATGCTATCATTACAGCTCATTTTTACCTACGCGCCGTTCATGAACCGGTTTTTCCAGACCGCTCCTTTACCCGGCTCTTCTTGGGTAGCTATTTTCGGATTTGGTCTCCTTGCATTCCTACTGGTACTGCTGGAGAAGTGGATTCGGACAAAATAACTAGACCAATGCGATATTGAGAGTGTATAACCAAGACAGTTGGAATCAGTGGATTTTAGGGCGTCGAGAAGAGTGGCAATTCAAGGCATGAAGCCGCATGAATAGTCACTCGCTCGATCGTCGCGCTTATCGGCTTTCTGGAACCAGCGTTTCCAAGTATCTTGGGTATAAACATCACAATCAGGAGAAATAGAATGCAACGCTTTCACAATATACTATTTATTGCAGAACCTATTGAAAAGGCACTGCCGGCCTTTCACAGAGCAGTTCATCTGGCACAGCACAATAATGCATCACTCACCATAATGAACTTTCGGCAAGAGCTGCCTATAACCTTAATGACACTGGATAAAACCGTTATCCAGCTACAACAAGATCAGTTGAAGTCATTAGTAGAGCAGTCAAAAGCTCAAGAACTGAGCATCAAAACAGTAACATTGACCGGAACCCCTTTTCTCGAAATTATTAATGCGGTTTTATCCAATGAGCACGATTTAGTCATCAAGCCCGCTGGGGATAAAGAGGGGATTAAAAATATTTTATTTGGTAGTACCGATATGCATTTAATGCGAAAATGCCCATGCCCGGTATGGGTAATAAAACCTTCGGTAAAAAACAGATATAAAAACATTCTGGCAGCAGTGAACCCAGATTCAGAAGAGGGTAACAATGCTGAATTAAATGATTCTATTCTAAAGCTGGCAATATCACTGGCACAACAGGACAGATCCCAACTGCATATTGTTCATAGCTGGGAAATGCCATATGAAGATGAATTTCTTAGTGCAAACTCGGGTATTCCAAAACACGAAGCAAAGGAGTTAATTCATGGAATCAAGTTACACCATAAAGATACATTTGATGAACTTTTAGGAAATCATGAACTAAGCGGTTTATCGATTAAAACACACCTTAAAAAAGGTGACCCTGCAAAAGTGATATTAGATCTTTCAAAAGAACATAAAGTTGACCTCATTATCATGGGCACAGTTGCCAAAACGGGTATACCTGGTTTTTTCATAGGAAATACTGCTGAAAAGGTATTAAATTCCATTGACAGCTCTGTCTTGGCAATTAAGCCTAAAAGCTTTTCCACACCGGTGGAAAAAAGGGCATAATCTCCACCCAAGCACTTGAAAAAAGAGGATTTCAGGGAGTCGAGATGCGTGACCATTCAAAGGCTTCATAACGCTCGATCGTCGCGCTTCTCGGCTTCCTGGAATCAGCGTTTTCAGGTGTCTTGGGTATAACAGCTCGCGGTTAACGGACAGTCGGTAGGTTGGGCTGACACAAGGAAGCCCAACATCCCAACCAGAAACACCAAACCCACCGCGTAACACCGCCTCCCGCCAGGTTAACCGTTAACTCCCGATAGCAAACAAAAGGACACCCACTTTGTTTTGGATGGAGATGTGTAGCGGTCAACTGCGGATTTTAGGTTCAAATCTAAAATCTAACAAAAG
>JADFYS010000251.1 GCA_015232955.1 Gammaproteobacteria bacterium | reverse complement strand
AGACAACCCCCCTCAATCCCCCCTTGTCAGGGGGGAGGCTTTGATGTTCTCTCCCTGCTAAGGAGTAACCGTTTACTGACCCTCGGATAGATCGTCGAGCAGACTCATTTTGTCCTGCAGAAACTCCAGATTGAACTCCTGCGGATATTTTCCATCCTCCACCGTCACCACCATTTCACGCTTTGAGAAGCCGCTGGCGAAGGTCTGTGGCTCCTGAAGCAGTTTGACCTTTCCTGTGAGTTCGTATGCCATGTTGTCTCCTATCCATTTTGGGGTGCGGTAGTATCATGCAGAGCAACTTAATGTTCAATGCCTCATGCCATGAGGGCGCTGTTTTGCACCCTCACACAACAGCTGTTGCAGGGCCGTCTGCCGCAGTCGGGTATCTTGCTGATGGACTGCCATCGCCAGTGCGCGTCGACTCCCGACAATGACCACCAGCTTTCGTGCCCGAGTCAGGCCGGTGTAGATAAGGTTGCGGTAGAGCATCTTAAAATGCTGGGTGAGAAGAGGGATGATAACCACCGCAAACTCTGAACCCTGAGACTTGTGGATGGTGATGGCATAGGCCAGCTCCAGCTCCACCAACTGCTCTTTTTGGTAGATGATCTCTCTTTGATCGGGGAGAAAGGCGACTCTGCAGGTGATCGTCTCATTATCAATTCCGATGATGTGGCCGATATCGCCGTTAAAGACATTGAGATCATAGTTGTTCCGCCGGTGAATGACGCGATCGCCTACCCTGAAAATTCGATCGCCTATCTTCAGTTGCGCCTTCCCTTCAGTTGTGGGGTTGGCTTGGTCCTGAATGGTCTGATTCAGGCTGAAGGTGCCGACGGAGCCTCGGGTCATGGGAGATAAGATCTGAATCTCCTGATTGGGATAGTACTTCGGGATCCACTCCAGGTAGAGTCGGGTGAGGACCTCCAGTGCTGAGAGGTTGTAGTGCAGTGAAGACCAGGGGTGGAGACGCTTCATCAGCATCTTTAGACTCTCCGCGGCTGAAGTGGTGCGCACCAGCTGCCCGAGGTCAACATGCATAAACTTATCGGGTACCGAAAACTCGAGCTCATACGCAGACTGTGGTGCCTCTTCGATGCGGAAAAAGTGGGGGTCCGCGCCATCCTCTTCCTCAGGCTCTTGGAGATGCTGCTTTGCTCGTCGAATAAAGCTCAGCTGCTCCTGGGTCGCCTCCTCACTATCGATAAAGAGACAGTCGGATTTCTGTTGCCAGATTTCAGGTTGATGGAAGGGGGAATCAATGGGAGGGACTCTGCCTTGGTTAATCTGATGTGCCGCTTGAATGATTTTTGATTGTCGCGCTTGACGAAAGACCTCGGTGAGATGAAAGCAGGGGAGGGTGGCTGAAGCGATCAAATCGTGAAGTACATTCCCTGCACCTACTGAGGGGAGCTGATCGGCATCTCCGATCAACAGAAGCTGGCATTCGGGAGAGATCGCTTGTAACAGCGCGGCGGAGAGGGAGATATCGAGCATCGAGCACTCATCGACAATCAGATAGTCGCACTCAAGGGGAGACTCCTGACTCTTCTGGAAGGAGCCGTTTTGCCACTCCAACAGACGGTGAATGGTCTTCGCCTCACGACCAATCACCTCACTCATACGCTGTGCGGCCCGACCGGTCGGTGCTGCGAGAAATATTTTTCTCCCCATCGCCTCAAGCAGACGAACGATCACCAGCGTCGTGGTGGTCTTACCACAACCGGGGCCGCCGGTGAGTACCGATATCGGTTGCTGGACGATACCCAAGACCGCCTCCGCCTGCTCCACGCTCAGCTGCATCTCAAGTTTCTCGCAATAGCGGCGGATCCATGTTTGAATTCGCGCCCTATCGAACTGCGGAATCGAGCGCGGTTGCGAGATAATCGTCGCCACATTGAGCTCATCGTAGTAGAGGCTTTTACTATAGAAGCAGTGCTCTGTCTGACCTTCAATCTCCAGTTTACGGATGCGTAACTGATCCTCTGCCGCCATCTGCTGTAGATAGGAAGAGAGCCCCTCAGGAAAGGAGAGCTCCAGTAACTCCGAGACACTCCCCTCAATCTGAGACTGGGTGAGATAGCAGTGGCCCGCATCGCGACTGGCAGAGAGGGCATGGCGAATGGCGGCCATCACCCGCAGTGGGCTTCGGGGGTCGACCCCAAGGCTCAACGCCACCTTGTCTGCAGAAAAAAAACCGATCCCGTAAAAGTCCCTCGCCAGGGCGTAGGGATCGTCCATCACACGCTGAATCGCCGCCTCTCCATAAGACTTAAAGATTCGTACCGCAAACAGGGTGCTAATTCCATGCCCCTGAAGAAACATCATGACATCACGAATCGAGCAGTGCTCCTCCCAGGCGTCACGAATCGACACCAGCTTTCGAGAGGCGATACCGGTGACCTCCGTCAGCCGCTCAATCTCGTTCTCAAAGACAGAGAGGGTATCGGACTTAAAGTGACGGACAATCCGTTTGGCGGTCTTGGGTCCCACCCCTTTAATCAAGCCAGAGCCGAGATACTTCTCCAACGCGGCGGCTGAAGCGGGCTTCTTCTCGGTGGCCTTGCTTGCTTTAAACTGACGACCAAACTTGGGATGGGTGGTCCAGTTGCCCTCAAATTCCATCGTCGCCCCGGCAAAGACCTGGGTTTGATGGACCACCACCGTCTCCTGACTCTCCGGAGCGTTAAAGGGCTGTACTCTCAGAACCGACCAGCCGCTTTCAGCGCTGTGGAAGGTGACCCGCTGAATGATGCCGGTCAGGCTTTCGGTGATGGATTCCATGTCACTGGGGGTACTTTAGTCGTTTTGAATGAGTCGCACACTCTCACTGGCAATTACCGTTTAAGCTGGTGATGATTTGAGAAAAATTCATAGTATTGGGCTACACACTCTCTCAGGTAAAGGCCTTTCTTGGGGCTATGGACCGATTAGAGCGGGAACGACTGGTTACCGAACTATCGTTGACGATGATCGCGATGAGGGGAGATGAGAAGGCCGTGAAGTCAATGATAAGAGGATTAGAGGAATAGCATTTCTTCTAAAAACATCATTGCACTCTCTGGTGGTTATTACTGGAGTTTAACGATAATAAAATACGTAGCGTTGGAAACGCTGGTGATTAAAGTCATGATGCCTTCGTGCCTGTAATCGTAATTATCGATCAATTTTTTTAGCTTGGCATGTGAAGCTGGAGTGTCAAACACATCTAAAATTTCATTTTTTGTTCTGTAATTGCCCTTACCGGGAACATTGTTTTTGATTACATCGCTAGCGTGTACCAGCATGGCACCCTTACCCATGGATAAAAAACACTCCTTATAAGTCCTTGAGAGCTTGGGTAGGTGTGTATTCAATATATCGAGTGCTTGATCGCGTTCTTTTTGGGCTGACATGTCATTTTGATTGATTTGTTATGAGGTGGCTATCCTATTACTTCTTCCAACTATCAAAAGAATAACGGTCATGAAGAAGAACGGCTTTTCTGGATTGTACGTCATTCTCTAACCGAATACAGATGAAAGACGGGGGCTGGGAAGGTTTTAATAATACCCAGGGGGTAACCCAGACTCCAAGGTCGTTCGTCCGTTTATATCCTCTGCTCGTTTTTGGCGCGCGCCAACGGGTGGGTCAGTTTTCGTGAGCACAAGTGGGTCATTTTTCGTGAGCGTTGAGGCCCGGGTGATCGTGAACACCCATTCTGATTCATCGTGAACACCTATTACGGGCGAACGTGAACACTGATTCCGATTCATCGTGAACACTTTTAGGGATTTTCCGTAATCACTGTTCACGATACTGGT
>JADFYS010000250.1 GCA_015232955.1 Gammaproteobacteria bacterium | reverse complement strand
TTCAAATGATCCTGCTGCAGCGACATCACTAATCTTCACCAGAGGCTGATCCAGCACCACATCATCCCCTTCACTGACAAAGATCTCGGAGATAACCCCCCCCTCAAGACTCTGCACCCGCTGCAGCTGACTAGAAGGGATGATCCTCCCGGAGCCACGCACCACAGAGTCGATTTCGGCCCAACTCATCCAGATGAGGAGCGCCAAAAGGGCGCCAGCCATCACCACAACGGTCACAATCAGGTGTTTGGGCGAGCGCTGCACCACTGCGCCCTGGAGACTCTGCATATAGGCGATATCCGCTTCGCTATACCCCCCCCGCGAACTAGTTGCCATTTTTGCTCACTCCCAACTTTTCCAGAATCTCCTGCTTGGGGCCATCCATGGAGACTTCACCCTGCTCAATGACGATAATCCGCTCCACCAACTCCAGAATTGAGAGCTTATGGGTGATCAGAATCAGCGTTTTATCTTGGGTATACTCCACCAACCGTTGCCGCACCAGCGCCTCTGTTGCGTTGTCCATACTATTGGTCGGTTCGTCCAGAATAAGGATATTCTCATCCTGAAGAATCGAGCGGGCGAGAGCGATACACTGTCGCTGTCCACCCGACAGCCCCGCACCCCGTTCGCCAATCATGGTGTCATAGCCCATCGACAGACGATTGACAAACTGATCCACCCCTGCCACTGTCGCTGCTTTGAGCAGCTGCTCATCATCCGCTCCCGGATTTTTTAAGAGGATATTGTCACGCACAGTCCCCCGAATCAGTTCGATATCCTGTGACAGATAGGAGGTGTTAAAGCGCAGATCCACCGGATCAATCTGCTCAATATCGATACCGTCGATAGAGATGGTGCCTCGGGTCGCCCCATACAGACCGATCAGCAGCTTCGATATGGTGGTTTTACCCGAGCCTACTTTACCCAGAATAGCAACATGCTCCCCCGGCTCAATCGAGATATCGATCCGTTTCAGCGTCTCCCGCTCGGCACCGGGGTAGATGAAATCGACATCCTCCAACCGAATCGCACCCTCTAGCCGTTTACGATGGACAAATCTTTTATCTTTGGGTCGCTCAATCTCAAGCGCCATCAGCTCATTTAATGAGTTATAGGCAGCGCGGGCGCGCTGGTACTGTGTTGCGAGATTCGCGACCTGTCCCATCGGAGAGATCGCCCGAGTCGAAATCAGCATTACCGCGATCAATGCACCAGAGCTGAGATCTCGTTCCATAATCATGTAGACCCCAGCCACAATGATCGCAACCCGGTTTAGCTGCGTCAGCAGATTGGTCACCACCTGTACCGAGGAGGTGAGAAGGCGGGTGCGCATCGACTTCTCGGCGATCTCTCCCGACGCCTCCTCCCACAACCACTGAAAATGGTGGGACGAGCCGGTGGTTCGAATGGTCTGAATCGAATTGAGTGACTCCACCAACAGCGAGTTTTTATTACTCCCCGCCTCAAAGGCGCTCTCTACCGCCTTTGCCAGGCGAAAGTTGATAAAGAAGGTGTATGCGAGAAGGATGACAATGATGACTATCGGCACCAGCACCAGCAGATCCCCAATTAGGTAGACCACCAACAGAAAGAGCAAGGCAAACGGGAGGTCTATCAGCAGAATCAGGGTAGATGCGGTAAAGAAGCTGCGAACGGTCTCAAATTCGCGCAGACGATTGGCAAAGGCGCCCACCTGCCCCGGCCACTGATCCATACGCAGATTCATCACCTGCTCATAGATGATAGAGGACATGATGACATCTGACTTCCGTCCCGCCACTTCGGTGAGATAGAAACGGATGGAGCGGAGGATGGTATCGAAGAAGTAGACCACGGCAACCCCCACAGCGAGCACCCATAGGGTCTCAACCGCATCATTGGGAACCACCCGATCATAAACATTGCGAATAAACAGAGGTGATGCAAGAATGAAGATATTCACCATCACCGATGCCAATATCACCGTACCGTAAATCCCTTTAGAGCGCGCAAGGGTACCCCAGAACCAGTGACTCTCACGCGAGTCTATCAGCTTCATCTGTCGGCTCTGATACTGATACTCCTTTTTCAGAAGAAAGGCGTAACCGAGATGCTGCTCCTTCAGAGTCTCAAGATCCAGCCACTCTTCACCGCCATCGACCTCGGCAAGAATGATCTTCGCCCGTCCATTTTCATGGTCCAGCTCCTCAAGAATACAGCTTTGGCGATCCTTGAGGACGAGGATACAGGGAAGAAGAAGGGGGGTGAAAGAGTCGAGGTCACAGGTGGTCAGTCGCGAAGAGAAGCCGGCCTGTTTTGCCACCCGAGAGAAGAGACCGCTCGACTTACCCACGGAAAACAGCTCCGGCCCTGGTTGCCCCGGAGGGACCGGCAGACCGGCAATTAACGCCTCGGTAGAGACCGGACGGTGATAGAGTTTGGCAAAGAGGGTGAGGCTCTCAAGCAGGGGGTCATAGCGCAGGGGGCCGTGCTTGCTCTGATCGCTCGCTACAGCTTTCTTCCTACCTGGCACAGATGATTCGACCTGTTCCACTCTTTTTGCAGCACTACTCTGAGTCGCTTCTGCACGCTCATAGCGAGATCCTCTGTTATTGATCCGTCTTGTTAACCACCGTCCGCCAAGAATAAGAGAGAGCAGTAGAAGAATCGCAGCCAGAGGTACGACAAAACGATCCACACTGCTCTGTTGTTCTATCGCTTCATTAGTTTCTGCAGAAAAGTTCGCCTGTAGTTCTTCTTCCCCCCCTCCAATGACAACCGTAGACTGCTGCATTAACTGGGCATCAGACCCTTCAACTTGATCTTCAGCAATCACTTTTTCTGGCGGTGGGAAACCTTCATCTATTACAGGCTCAACACTCACCATTTCTAATGTCGGTGCCAAAGACGGAAATTCATCGGCAGCAGCCGGAACATCAGCGCCGCCCTCATCTGCTACTTGCTCATTATCCGTTTCATGCGTTTGCGCTGTAGTCTCTGTAACTGGCTCCTCACGCTGCGTCATATCATTTGGTGCTAATGGAGTTTTTTCATCACTCGCAACACCTTCCAGGTTAGGGCCAATTTCCTCTTCAGGAGACTGTTCAATCGCTTCAATATAATCCCGGCTGATCCACTTTTCCCTAAGGGCATCACCCCCAGAAATTCTCGCCCAACCATCCTTAAGCTCAAAGACATTTACCTCATCACCCTGCTTGAGTGCGCCCAGCCAAGAAGCAGTTGGTTCTGGAGCAGAGCGGATATTTAAAGTTCGACTGGTGATCAGATAAAGTTCTCCAGAAACGGATGGAGCAGCCTCCATCACAACCGTTTCTGTAGTGGTCTGCTCTTGTGAGGATACCAGAGGGGCTGACTCTTCTTCGACTTTAGATTGATTGACTTTGGAGAGGAAGGAGGTATTCACCCATTTGGGAGAGAGGCCCGGTGGCGAGATGAGCGCCCACTCATCCTCGATACGATAGACATCAACCTCAGTTCCCTGCAATAGATTACCGACCCATCCGGTCTCCGCATCAGGTCCTTCCCTTACGGTTAACGCCTTGGAATTCACCCGGTAGTTATTAGGGTTACTTCTCGCGCCCCCTGCGCTCTCTGCCAACTGTTCTGGATCTTTAAGAAACCGACTGTCTACCCACCACGCTATCTCCCCCGGGGCAGAGAGTTTTGCCCAGCCATCGCGTTCGACATAGACCGGTACCCGGCTTCCGCTAGAGATACTTGCAAGTTGCCGTGAGACTATGTCCGGTCGCTCCCGCCCCTTTAACTGTTCTCCTCCCACCCGCGCCTCTGGCTGCTGCTGCGGTGGTGCC
>JADFYS010000024.1 GCA_015232955.1 Gammaproteobacteria bacterium | reverse complement strand
CCATTGGGAGAGGGCCGGGGTGAGGGCTAAAACAGGCCAGGGGAGTGAATGGTTACGCTAATGTATTTCACGCTAATACCCCTGAATCGTCGCAAAACCGATATGGGCGATGCCCGCATGGCGAATCGCATCCATTGCCGTGATCACTGCCTGATGGGGCGTCTGTTGATCTGCACGAATGGTGACCCGCTTCTCATCGCTCTCTTTTAATGCCAGCGCAATCGCTTGGGTAAGCTGCTGACGGTTACTTTTTGTCACCTTGCGTCCGCCGATATAATAATTGCCCTCAGCAGAGATCACCAGCTCCAGCGGATCCTGCTGTTTCATGCGCTCATCACTACTGGCCTGAGGTAGCTCTATGGTCACTGCCCGCTCCTTCTGAAAGGTGGTTGAGACCATAAAAAAGATAAGGAGGAGGAAGACCACATCAATAAGGGGAGTGATATTGAGCTCCGGCTCTTCCCGCCCCTCTCGTTGAAACCTCACCCTACCCCTCCCGCTCACCGTGGATCAACTCCACCAGTTTGAGCGCCTCCTCTTCCATCTTCAGTACCAGGAGATCCACTCGGCGCCTGAAGTGGCGGTAGAAGATTAGAGAGGGGATGGCAACTGCCAGCCCTGCAGCGGTGGTTAACAGCGCTTCGGAGATCCCTCCGGCGAGGATAGTCGGATTGCCGACGCCAAATTCAGTAATGGCTGCAAAGACCTTGATCATGCCGATAACCGTCCCGAGCAGACCGAGAAGTGGGGTAATAGAGGCGATGGTTCCAAGGGTGTTGAGGTAGCGCTCCAGTTCAATCACCACCTGCCGCCCCGTCTCCTCTAGCACCTCTTTAATCACCTCTCGCTCATGGTGCATATTGATCAGCCCCGAGGCCAAAATCCGTCCCAGAGGCGAATCCTGACTCACCCGCTGAATCTGTTGCGCATTCAGCTGACCACTCTGATGCAATTTCCACAACCCCTCGCCAAGCTTAAGCGGGGCCACCCGCTGTTGGCGCAGAACCCAGAAACGATCGAGGACAATGGCAAGTGCAAGGATAGAGCAGAGGAGAATCGGCAGCATCAACCAGCCGCCGGCAATCACTAAATCAATCATCCTACAATCTGCGAGTTAGCACGATATAGATCCATTCGACAATACAGATATAGTTCAAGGCACCATGGTGTTGATGACAACGGCTACCGATGAGTTATCGCCAACGCTCACGGGTGAGATCTCACCCAGAAGATCGCCGCTGCGGGTAATGGCATCTCCGCTGAGGGAGAGCCTTGCACCGACTTTGACCTCTGAGAAGTTCGCCAGTGATGCCCCTGCCACCATCGCCATCTCTTCTGTAAGCACTACCTGTAGAGGGAGCTCAGAGGCGCTCCCCCGATAGGCGGCAAGGGGAAAACGAGGACCGTTTAGCGCTTTGGCATAGACGAAGAGGGTCATCTCGTCAGAGAGGGTTGCAGACAATGCCGGATCAAGGGTGACTTCAACCATGATTGTAGCCCCCTCTGCCACCGTTGCCGGTGTAGGTGCTACGCTGGACGCTGTGACAGCGGATGCTACAGGTAACTCCGTACCCGCTTTTGCCAAGAGCGCACTCATCATCCCCGCCACCTGTCTCTTCTCCGCTTCATCCTCCAGTTGTGGCTGTAGCCGCTGAAGATAGGCGAGCGCCTTGGTATACTCCCTCTTCTCCTCAGCGACAATCGCCCCCATCCAGAGTGCCGTACTGTTATCTGGTTCAATTTGCAACGCCTTGGTCACCAGACTCTCGCCTCGTGTCGTCAGCTTGCCCCCATTGGCCATGGCAGAGGCATCGGCGATCGCCAACATCACACCCGCTTGATTTCCAAGAAGACGCAGCGCATTCTCAAAGGCAACTGCGGCCCCGGTGTAATTCTCCATCACCATCCGGGTCCGCCCCAACATGTACCACCCCTCGCCATTTTCGGGGTTCTCTTGCAACTTCTGTTCAAGAGTGCGAACCATCTCAGCCATGGATGGGGCGCTGCCATTGGCAGCAGTGTGACGCTCATCTACTCCGGCAACCAGAGCAGGGGAACCCACCGCCTGATAGAAGAGAAGAGAGAGGAGCGGCACTATGACAACAAGCGCAATGAGTGTCAGACGCCCCGTTGCGGTAGTTGTGGTGGCAGCGGGTTCCCCTGCCTTTCCCATATCGGGTGTTTCAAGGTCGATAAGCAGCATCTGCTCCAGCTCTACTTTCGCTTGTTGAAACTCCTCATCACTTATCTCCCCTCGTCCTTGCTCTCTCTCCATTTCGGCAAGTCGATCCCGGGCGATGGCAATATTCTGATGGCTACGCTGATTGACCTCTTGCGAAGATGAAGTACGGAGTAGCGTCGGGGCGAGCAGGGCTATAGCCAGAAGGAGTAGCAGGCCTACCCCTATTGAAAACAGAACCATTACCGCTTCTCCCTCTGTAGTAGTTGACGGGCACGCTTAAGATCCGCCTCTTGTGGTAGCGGTTGCGGCTCATGTTTACGGCGACGAATCAGGATCACTAAGGTAGTTATCGCGATCACGAGAATAATAAACGGTCCGCTCCAGAGCAGGAGTGTAGATTGCTGCAACGGTGGTCGGTAGAGGACAAAGTCGCCGTAGCGCTGCACCATATAACTGAGGATCTCCTCTCTGCTTTTACCCGCTTTCGCCATCTCGTAGGTCTGACGACGGAGATCGAGCGCAAGCTCTGCATTGGAGTCGGAAAGATTCTGGTTCTGACAGACCAGGCAACGAAGCTCTGCAATCAGCTCTTTATAGAGCGCCTCCTGCCCCGGGTCATCAAAGTGGTACGCCTCTATCGTCGCCACTGCTGAAAATGAGGATAGAAGGAGCGAGAAGAGGAGTGCTAACCCGTAGTGGCTGCGGTGCGTCATGGCTGCTCTTCCTCCAGTTGTGCTAAGAGCGGGAGTATCTTCTCCTCTAGCGACTCGCGGGTAATCGGACCGATCTGTTTATGACGGATGATCCCCCGTTTATCCATAATGAAGGTCTCCGGAACGCCATAGACGCCCCAATCAATACCGGTGTTCCCTTTAATGTCACTGACAGAGAGACGGTAGGGATCGCCATAACGGAGGAGCCAGCGCTGGGCATCAGCGACTTCATCCTTGTAGTTGAGACCGATGATCGCTGCCGTGGAGGTTGCCGCCAACTCCCGCACCAGTTCGTGCTCTGCCCGGCAGGAGACACACCACGATGCCCAGACATTGAGCAGCCACACCTCCCCCAGGAGATCTTTTGGCGAGAGCTGCTGATCCCTCTGATGCAGCTGGGGTAGGGAAAATTCCGGTGCAGCCTTGCCGATAAGCGGAGAAGGGACCTCTCGTGGATCGAGGGTCAGACCGACCCCCAGCAACAGGACCAGAAGCAGAAAGATACCAAGCGGTAACAGATATTTCAGTTTCATCCTAGAGCTCCTCAGAGGATGGGAGTAGAGGGCAGTGCAGTGATGGCGGATATGGGAGAGAGGTTGTCATCATCCTCCGCCCCCAACATCGCCGCCCTGAAAGCGAAAATAGCGGCGATCAGAGGCCGCCAGCAGCCCCCCCAGAGCCATCATCAACCCCCCAAGCCAGATCCAACGAATAAAAGGTTTATGGTAGAGACGAAGGCTCCAGGCACCACTATCATCAAGCTCCTCACCCAGGGCGACAAAGAGGTCACGGGTAATTCCGGCATCGATCCCCGCTTCCGTCATCGGCATACCGCTGCGATAGTCGCGTTTTTCGGGAAAGAGGGTTGTAATCTTCTTCCCCTCAAAGCTCACCTCCACCACACCACCACTGGCTGTAAAGTTGGGGCCATTAAAGCGCCTCACCCCCTTAAAAAGGAAATCATACCCCCCAAGGGTATACTGCTCTCCCGGGGCGAGGCGGACATCTTTTTCCGTACTATAGATTGAGGTTAGGGTGATTCCTACAATAAATACCGCAACGCCAAGATGGCCCACCACCATACCCCAGCCCCCGCGTCCCGTTGCCACAAGACCGTGGCGTAACCCCTGAGCGCCGCCACGCTGTTTCAACCAGAGCAGTGTTGTCAGGGTGATCCAGAAGAAGAGGACCATTCCCAGTGCCGCTCCCCAGCTAAAGCTAGGCAGCAGCAGCAGTGGAAACAGCACCCCCCCTACCAGACTGAGCACCAGGGGCCACTTGAGATGGGAGAGTACGCGACCGGCATCATCCCGTTTCCAGCGTAGGGAGGCCCCCACACCCAACATCACCGCAAGGGGGATAGTTAAGGGGACAAATACCGCATTAAAGTAGGGAGGGCCGACAGATATTTTGCCAACACCCAGAGCGTCAAGGATCAGTGGATAGAGAGTACCCAGTAGAATGCTGGCAGTGGTCACTACCAGCACCACATTGTTCATTAACAGCCCACTCTCCCGAGAGACAAGATCGAAGGTGACTGTAGAGCGGATCTGCGATGCGCGCCAAGAGTAGAGGAGAAGTGATCCCCCAATGACCACACAAAGGAAGATGAGGATAAAGATCCCCCGCTCTGGATCGGTAGCGAAGGCGTGAACCGAAGTAAGCACCCCAGAACGCACAAGAAATGTACCTAACAGACTCAGAGAAAAGGCAAAAATAGCGAGAAGAACAGTCCACGCCTTAAAGGCCCCCCGTTTTTCGGTTACCGCCAGTGAGTGGATGAGCGCAGTACCCACCAACCACGGTAGAAATGAGGCGTTCTCCACCGGATCCCAGAACCACCATCCGCCCCAACCCAGTTCATAATAGGCCCACCAGCTACCGAGAACGATCCCCAAAGTGAGAAATACCCAGGCGATATTGGTCCAGGGACGCGACCAGCGCGCCCATGCAGCATCCATTCGCCCCCCCAGCATCGCCGCAATCGCAAAGGCGAAGGCGACTGAAAATCCGACATACCCCATATAGAGCATCGGGGGGTGGATCGCCAACCCTGGATCCTGAAGGAGAGGGTTGAGATCCCGTCCCTCTAACGGTGGATTGGGGAGACGATCAAACGGATTAGAGGTGAGGATCATAAAGAGGAGAAAACCGACACTCACCATCCCCATCACGGCAACCACCTGAGCGACGGTCTCTCGCGGGACACTTCGGCTAAAGAGGGTGACGGCAGTGGTCCAGATAGAGAGGGTTAGCGCCCACAACAGGAGTGAACCTTCGTGAGCTCCCCACACTCCGGAAACTAGGTAGATGGTCGGTAGTGCGGTATTGGAGTTTGAGGCGACATAACGCACCGAAAAGTCGTGCACCAGAAAGGAGTAGGTGAGCGCCGCAAAGGCAAGGACCATAAACAGGGTCTGAGTTCGGGCTATGGGACGGGCAAGATCGATCCAGACCGCGACCCCCTTATAGGTTCCCGCAAGGGGAAGCGAGGCCTGAATCAGTGAGAGTACCAAGGCGATCACCAGCGCCATCTGTCCAAACTCAGGTACCATCAGTTCACTACTCCTGCTGCAGCTTCAGTTGTTGGCGGAGCCACCCCATCATTATGGGCCTTCTCCAGTGCCGCGGCCACCTCTGGGGGCATATAGTTTTCATCATGTTTCGCCAGAACTTCATCCGCGATAAAAGCGCCTTCGTTCCCCAGTCTACCCTGAGCAATCACCCCCTGCCCCTCCATAAAAAGATCGGGAAGGATGCCGGAATAGACCACATCAATCTCCTGCTGCGTATCGGTGACCACGAAGTGGACATCTATCCCCTCCCCTCGCTGCACTGAACCCGCCTTCACCAACCCCCCGAGACGAAATTGGTGCGATTGTGGGGCCATGCCTGCTGCCACTTCAGTCGGAGAGAAGAAATAGGAGAGGTTATTCCCCAGGGCGTTTACCACCAGCCATCCCGCCAGAGCGAGTGCGCCAAGCCCCACCGCCAAAAAACCGAATCGTTTATGTCTCGCTTTCACTCAATAACCCCCTCATCCATTGTTCTCGCCTCTCCCCTTTTCTGCCGCGCCATGCGCAGCAAAGTGGTGATAATCTCCCGTCTCTGTCGCTGCAGGAGCAGAGGTTCTGCAACCATCAACAGCGCCGACATCCCGAAAGAACCCCAAACATAGAGGCCATAGCCTCCCATGGCAAAAAACTCACTCACGCCCCTCTCCCCTCTTCTTTCTCAATGAGCTCTTGGACCCAGGTAGTCCCCCGCTCTCGCTCTAGAATAATGCAACGAACACGGGAGAGAGCCGTGGCAAACGCGTAGCTCCAGCAGCCAAAAGTCATGATTAACATCGTAATTAACATCACCTCATCCATGCTGGTCTCACCACTCATCTTGATGGTAGAACCCTGATGGAGGGTATTCCACCACTGCACAGAGTAGTAGATGATAGGGATATTGATCACCCCGACCAGTATCAGAATGGCGCCGGCACGATCCCCACGGCGCGGATCGTCGATGGATGACTTGAGGGCGATAAATCCGATATAGAGAAAGAGCAGGATCAGCTCCGAGGTGAGACGCGCATCCCACACCCACCAGGTCCCCCACATCGGTTTACCCCAGAATGCACCGGTCCAGAGGGCGAGAAAGGCGAACATGGCGCCGGTAGGGGCGAGAGAGGAGGTCATCATCGCCGAAAGCCGGGTGTTAAAGACCAGACCGATAGCGGCCCAGCCTGCCATGACCAGATAGAGAAACATCGACATC
This sequence comes from Gammaproteobacteria bacterium, assembly GCA_015232955.1. Classification (GTDB taxonomy): domain Bacteria; phylum Pseudomonadota; class Gammaproteobacteria; order Thiohalomonadales; family Thiohalomonadaceae; genus JADFYS01. Next base: position 6,507 of record JADFYS010000024.1, on the reverse strand, counting down.
CAGGCGGCAGGGACATGAATAAAGATGATGCGGTAACCCTCCCCCTGCTTGTAATCGGTAGGGGCGACAAAGAAGCTGAGATAGAGTCCTACCCCCAGCAGAAGTACCGCCCCCCAGGTAAACCAAGGCACCAGTCGCCCCGCCAGAGGATAGAAGGTGGCGGGTGAAGAGAACTTAAACCAGTTGATTAAACGCGAGTGCATAGCAGTAGTTATCGTTATAAAAGGTGTAGAGAAGGTGACAATTTGGTGATGGGCAAGCCTCTGGGACAACTGCAGTGGAGTCTGGTTCCCCCATCGCCCGCATTTTACCCCCAAAAAGTCGGTAGTGACCACGATGGGTACGAGATTTTTGTGGTAAATCTGACAACATCAGGGGACTACTCGACAGAGATACGAAGTGCCGCTGCCGCAGCTAATGGCGCAAAAACCAGAGAAACCACCAGGATCGCCGCCATCATATAGAGATGCCCCTCTCCTCCCAAGCCAGAAGCGGAGGCCTCTACTGCACCGGCACCAAAGATCAGCACCGGGATAGTTAAAGGCATCACCAGAAGGGCGTTGAGCACCCCGCCCCCGCGCAGCCCAAGGGTGAGGGCGGCACCAATGGCACCGATAAGGCTGAGTGCAGGAGTCCCTAACAACAGGGTGACCACCAGTATCCACAACACATCGCTGGAGAGATCATACTGAATTCCCAAAATCGGCGAGATCATCACCAGAGGAACGCCGGTTACCAGCCAGTGGGCAAGGATCTTCCCCACCACCAGTAGCGGCAACGGTTGCGGGGTCAGTAACAGCTGCTCCAGCGAACCATCATCAAAGTCACTGGCAAAGATCCGCTCCAGAGCGAGCATCGAAGCAAGAAGGGCCGCAACCCAGACCACACCGGGGGCAATCAGACGCAGTGTCTCCAGCTCTGGTCCAATCCCGAGGGGAAAGAGCGAGACGACAATAATAAAGAAGAAGAGGTTGGAGATGAGATCAGAGCGATTCCGCAGGGCGAGGGTCAGATCGCGCTGAACCACTGTCCAGAGCGTCTTAATCACGATGGTTCTCCCCCCCCAGCGCCAACTGCCGCACCTCTCCCCGGGTAAGGTTTACCTCTTGGTGGGTGGTAAGAAGGACCATTCCGTTGTCGGCAATATGGTTCTGAATCACCCCCTGCAGCTGGGCAACCGCATCTTTATCTAAAGCCACAAATGGTTCATCCAGAACCCAGAGTGGTGCGCGAGTGACCAAAAGACGGGCGAGAGCTACCCGTCGCTTCTGCCCCTGTGACAGCACCTTGGTTGGCAGATCTTCAAAACCGTAAAGGCCGATCTCCTCCAGTGCCCGCCACCCCGCAGCGGTAGTGATTGGAGAGCCATCCAGTTGTGCCGCTATCTGCAAATTTTCGATGGCAGTCAACCCCCCCTTAATCCCCCCTTTGTGGCCGATATAGATCACCTCGGCTGCAAACTCTTCGCGCAGCAGACGAATCGACTCCCCATTCCAGAGGATGGAACCCGCTGTCGGTTCCAGCAGACCACAGAGCGCCCGTAATAGAGTCGTTTTACCACTACCGTTGTGGCCGTGGAGGTGGATTAACTCCCCCTGACTCAGGGTGAAGGAGAGGTTGCTAAAGAGAGACCGATCGCCCCGAACACATTGCAGCTGATGAACTTCAAGCATAGTTTGCTTAGAACTGTAGTCCCAAAAAAGGGGGTGATTCTACACACCCCCTCTGCGCAATGCTATCTCTGTGTCGCCTTCAGCAGACGGCCCTCGATTCAGAAATTAAATGTGGCCGTTACCGATATGGCTCCGTTTCTCCATTAACTCGATAATCAACTTGGTGAGAATCAGCTCCATCGCATACATCATCTTCCCCCCGGGGATGACCATGGTGTTATAGGTGGTGATCAGGGTCCCTTCAATCAGCCCCTTCAGGTTGAGTTTGTACTCAACAGATGGTTGAAACTTAAGAAAATGGATCACCACCAGGCTCTGATCCGCGGTAGGGATCTGGCGCACCATAAATGGATTGGAGGTGTCGACGATGGGCACCCGCTGAAAATTGATATGGGTGTTGGAGAACTGGGGCAGAATATAGTGCATATAGTCGTACATCCGCCGGTAGATCACATCTCGGACATCGTCATGGTTATACCCCCGCTCTTTGGTATCCCGGCTGATTTTCTGAATCCATTCGAGGTTGATGCTGGGGGCGACACCTATCAAGAGATCCACCTCTGCTGCAAGATTGTACTCCTCTGTGACCACCCCCCCGTGTAACCCCTCATAGAAGAGGAGATCGGTGCCGTGAGGGATCGCCTCCCACGGGGTGAATGTCCCGGGCGCAGAGCCGTAGATCTCCGCCTCCTCATCATCATGGACATAGTGACGACGATTACCGCTCCCTGTTTTACCGTAGCTCTGGAATAGCTCCAGCTGCTTATCAAAAAGGTTCCCGTCTGGGCCGAAGTGGCTCAACCTCCGCCCATCTTTTAGCGCCTTTTTACGCTCTTTTTTCATCTCCGCGCGGTCGTAACGGTGAAAACTATCGCCCGCAACAAAAGCGGCCTGAGCACCCACCCGTTGAAAAATGGTATCGAGGGTATCTTTTACCGTGGTAGTCCCTGCGCCAGACGAGCCGGTTACAGCAATAATGGGATGTCTTTGTGACATACAGCCTCCTGTGGTGTAGAAATATTATAGTTAGTATCACGCCTAATTCTGAACCATCGGGCTCAGAGAGGAGCTGCCATCATCAAGTTTGAACCGCAGTTACCGAGAACCCCTATAAGGGCCTGCTATCCCGACGATCACCCTGCTCCCTGTGTTGAACGCTAGCAGAAACCGGGTTGAGATACTACGATTTTTTATAGTGAGTATTAAGTTTCTAAGGTTATTCCACTGAAATAGAGGAATAGAACGCGGGTTTGGCAGTGAGATATCCCCTCTCAATTCCCCTCTGTTCGCGGTTGAAGGGGGGATTGGATACTCTGTTTCTGCTCTGGGCTGAGAAGAGCGTAGATTTCGTTTCTCGCCTCGGCCATCGCCCTGAAGGTCTGCTGCTGTCGCTTAAAGATCTCTCCATAAGCGGCATCGATCGCAGCAACATCCCAATATTCAGCAAGATAGAGTTTCGATAGTGCCTGCTGAATCTCTGCAATCTCCAGTAACCGTTTCTGATGTGCGTACTGCTGCTCCAACATCATCTGTTGCAGACGAATCTGCTGCTCCGGGGTAAAGGTGACCCCGGCAAAAGGGCCGGTGGTTACCGGCTCGGAGGGGTGTGGCGTCAATGCGAGTTCTCTTCCACTCCACCCGGAGAGTTCGTCAGCATGGCTAACCTCTGCCAGAGAGAGTCCCCCGGCGAGGAGAAGAGGGAGGAGCAGAAGGTTGAACTTAATTCGGTACCACATCTGTTGTCGCTGTAGGTGCCACACGCTCCATTTGCGAAGGGGGGAAACAGCAAACACGGTGATCACGCATCCAGATCGGGAATTAACTCACTCTCATACCTGGTGAGCATATCTTTAATCAGGAGCTTCCTCTTTTTCAGCCGCCCCATCTGCAGCTGATCGACATACGGCGCTTCACTTAAGGCGCGAATGGCTTGATCCAGATCACGATGCTCCAGTTTAAGCTCCCGAACCTTCTGGTAGAGCTGCAGCAACTCACTACTGTTCATATTGTGGTCACTCAAAATAGTCCTCCATATACCCCCGGCTTTTGGGGATCGAACTGACGCTGTAGCAGTGTCACCTGCCCCTTCTGATTGCGCAGTAGAAGCAGGTCATCCATCTGACGAAACTGGACATGAATGGTAACACTCTCTCTCCCCTGTTGCGGATAACTATTGGCCATAATCCAGTCGCCGCGAATGGTGTACTCCCCTCTCATCGGGGTTCCATTGAGCCCAAAAAAGATAAACTGGTTCGCCTTCACCGCCCAATACTCACCACTAGGTGCACTCCAGATCCCTTCAATGCCGACATAGCCTGAAGTGACCGCAGTAGATTTGCGCTGATCTTCTCCCCCTTGTGGTGTACTTTTATCAACTCCACTCCCCGGGGTAGTCAAACCCAACAGCGCCATAGGAGAGCGGTTGGCGAGAGCATTTAAGCCCAACAGATTGGTTGTCCCGGGGCTAGCCATCACGCTCCCGGGTGCGCTATAGGGAAGGAGGCTATTGGCGGAGAAGGGGGGTGTGAGAAAAGTGCTTTGTGAGGGAAATAGGAGCGGACTCATGGGGTTCATTGCCCCCATTGCCCCACCCGGCAGCGCACCTCCGCCACTCATCATCCAGACCATCATCTGCATCATCGTATCCATCATCAGCGCCATCATCCCGAGCGGATTACTATTGGCCAGAAGCGGAGAAGAAGGGGTTAGGGTAGCGATTACCACCAGAATCTTCAGCAAACGAAGAGGAGCAGGCGTTCTCATCCGGTTATACCCACGAACCCTGAAAACGCTGGTTCCAGAAAACCGATGAGTGCGACGCTCGAGCGTGATGAAACCTTTGGTGAGAATGACTATTCATGCGGCTTCATGCCTTGAATCTCGACTCCCTGAAATCCACTGTTTCCAACTGTCTTGGGTATATTGTGAATTTCATCGCATAAGGGGCTTCATAGCGTTCAACTACCGATTTCAGGATCATCTCTTCTCTACTGGTAGACCTTGCGCCGAAACAGATCACGGTGACGGCTCACCAGGCGGTCGAGAAAAAGTAACCCATCAAGGTGATCGAGTTCGTGCTGTACGGCTCTCGCCTCGTACCCCTCGCACTGAAACTCCTGGTGCTCACCAAACTCATTTTTTGCAGTCAGGGTGATCGCTTCGGCACGAATCACATTACCGGTGTAGTCCGGCACCGACATACACCCCTCGCGTCCCACGGCCATCCCCTTCCACTGGGTAATTTCAGGGTTGACCAGCACCATCCGCCCGTGGTTCGGGACCGGCTTGCGTGCAGAGGAGACATCGACAATGACGATGCGCTGTAACCGCCCCACCTGTGGCGCCGCAATACCGACCCCGCCGGGGCCGGCTCGCATCGTCTCTTCTAACTCTTGGATAAACGCCTGTAACTCGGTATCGAACCGCTCAACTGGCAGTGACTCATGTTTGAGCTGAGGATCGGGATAGGTGAGAATCTGCATCGTTAACAAATTTTACCCAACCATTAGATCAATCGTAGAGAGACGCCACTCAACCCCTTGCTGGCGTAAAGGCTCGAGGCGCTGTTCAAGCTCCGCAGCTTCTTGATCCGCATAGCCTTCGATCTCCATCACATAGATAGGATCACGGCTGCTGCCACCCACATCGGTGCGCAGATCGAGGATATGGAACCCCGCTTCCGCCAGTTTCGCGGTCACAGATGCCACTATCCCAGCCCGATCTGCACCATAGACCACAAGTTGAAGGTTGGGTTGAAGGTGGCTGTGCAGTTCACCGATTATCGCCGACTGGTGAAGTTGTAGCCCAAAGCGCTCCATTACCGAAGACAACTTTTCATCAAGTGCACACCCATCAGTAGGTCGACTCACCATAAGCATCATACTGAAATTGCCACCAAGACGAACCATTGCCGTCTCGCCCAGATTGCAGCCAGAGGCAAACAGGACTTCAGTTACCGCTGCGACGATTCCTGGACGATCTTCCCCCACCAGAGTCAACATGGACCACTCCGCCATCACTCGCTCCTTAAATATATCACCATAAGCTTATATTGTGCGCCAATTGGCTCGCTATTCAAAGGGTGAATAGCCCAACTCCACCATTTTTTCACCGAAAAACAGCCTCTGTTCCCGACAAGGTGCAGTTCGCCTCTCTGCTGTTCTAGCGCAACTTTATTCAATTGTGCCAAAAAATAGGGTAGACTCTCTGTAAAGAGAGGGGGATCGGTTTATACTCGTCGCACACCCCACTACGGAGTAAACCAGAGGAAATTGCACCATATGCATGAGGATAACACCACCACCCCTCCCTTGTTTGATCTGGAGAACCTGAAGCAGCGGGTCATGGGAAATGAGGCTCTTCTGCAACAGCTGCTACAGCTCTTTCTAAGCGATATGCCGAGACAGATCGAACTTTTGAAAAGCGCCGTTGCCGCGGAAGATATCCCCTTAGCGACTGCCCACGCGCATAAAATAAAGGGAGGGGCTGCCAATATCGGAGCCGTACCGATGAGTCTTCTCGCTAAAGAGATCGAGTTTTCAGGGAAAGAGGGGGATCTGGAGCAGATGCAGCAACAGGTTCCGCAACTTGAAACCCTCTTTTCAGAACTTAAAACTGTGATGGAAAAGGTACGCCAATAACTTCGCTCACCAACTGCCTGGAGGCTCGATTTCTACAGATTTGGCCAGAGGGTCAATCAGCAAAGCTGTCTCAGAAGCGGTCATCTCCAGAGCCAACGCCCCTATACCCAAGATACTTGGAAACACTGGATTTCAGGGAGTCGAGAAGTGTGGCTATTCAAGGCATGAAGCCGTATGAATAGTCATTCTATTCA
>JADFYS010000249.1 GCA_015232955.1 Gammaproteobacteria bacterium | reverse complement strand
GGATCCTCTTTACCCTCGCTCTGCTGTTGGTAGAGTTCTGCCGTCAAGAGATGAATCTGCTGATGCACCGCCACCATACGCAAAAAATCGGGGTACTCCCCATAGCGACGCTTGCCCTCGCCATAGAGCCAACCGCCAAAGTTGCATTCGGTGAATCCCTCTACCGGTTGCGCTGCGGTCTCCCCCAATAGCGCCCTGTAGTGCCGCCGCAGCCAGTTGCGATGCTCATTTCCGGCGATTAACAGCGGAAGATCAACCCGGCTGATACGCTGTTGCCGCGACCACGACTCAGGAGGAGACCACTGTTCGATCCAGAGTGGTAGCGCCGCCGCTGCCATCGGTCTGGCAATACCGAACCCCTGGCCGCGGTGACAGCCGAGCTGGAGCAGCAGTTCACCATGCTCATCACTCTCGATCCCTTCGGCGATGGCACTCATTTGAAACGCCTCTGCCAACCCGACGATCCCATCGAGAATGGCAAGATTATCGCTCTCCTCCAACATGGTGAAGACGAAACCCTGATCAATTTTCAGCTCATGAACCGGCAACCGTTTGAGATAGGCAAGAGAGGAGTAGCCGGTTCCAAAGTCGTCGAGAGAGAAGCGAACCCCCAGCGCCCGACACTGCACAAGGACAGCACACACATGATCCATATTCTCTAGGGCACTGGTCTCGAGGATCTCCAGCTCTAGTCGCTCCGGTTTGAGTTCTGGATTTGCCTTCAATATCTGTTCCAGACGCGAGACAAATTGCGGCTGCTGCAGCTGTAGTGAACCGACATTGACGCTCACGGTGATCTCCAGCCCTGCCCGCTGCCAAGCCAACATCTGGGCGATGGCGGTGGCGATCACCCACTCTCCAATCTCAATCGAAAGGGGGTGATTTTCAATATAGGGGAGAAACGCCCCAGGTGGCCGCAACCCCAGCTCTGGATGTTGCCAGCGAATTAGGGCCTCTACCCCGATCACCACTCCACTGTGAAGATTGACCTTGGGTTGATAATAGAGACAGAACTGATTCAGGGCCAACGCACTGCGCACCGCTTCCAACATCTCATGGTGAGCGCGTAGCTGCTGATCCTGTTGGGTATCAAAGAGGTGGTAGCGGTTTTTACCACCAAGCTTCGCCTGATACATCGCCTGATCGGCCTGGCGCAGCAACTGCTCCGGTGTAATCCGCTCCTGTTGCGGATAGAGAGAGATCCCAAGACTGGCAGAGAGCTGCAGAGTGACATCCTCAATCACCACCGGTGATGAAGCGCACTCCAGCAGCCGTTCCAGTAGCGGGATACTCTCCTGAGGCTGTGAGAGATCGGTCAGTACCACCACAAACTCATCGCCACCCACACGGGCGAGCGTATCACCCCGGCGGAGTGTCAGCAGCAGGCGCTCCGCCATCACCATCAGCAGCTGATCCCCCAGTGGCTGGCCATGTTCTTTGTTGACATGGGCAAAACCATCCAAATCGAGATAGGCGATCACCAGGTTCTGCTGCCGCCGTAGTGTCTGCGCCATCGCCTGTTCGAGACGATCCGCAAGTAGCATCCGGTTGGGGAGCTGAGTCAACTGATCGTAATAGGTCAGAAACTCTTCCCGCGCCTCCTGCGCCTTCATCTTGCTGATATCGGTCGAGTGTCCGATGAAGTGGGTCACCTCTCCCCCCTCATCTCTCACTGCGGTGATGGTCAACAGCTGAATATACTCTTGACCACTCTTGTGCCGATTCCAGATCTCTCCCCGCCAGAACCCCTCTCGCATCAGCTGCTGCCAGAGGCTGCGATAGAAGGGAAGGTCGTGGCGACCCGACTTAAGCAGACGCGGATTTTGCCCCAGCAGCTCCTCCCGGCTGTAACCGCTGATTTCACTAAAGGCGCTATTCACCTCCAGTATCTCTCCTCGGGGGCTGGTAATAAGAACCCCTTCACGGGCAGCGGAAAAGACCTTGGCCGCCAACAGTAGCTGCCCCTCATCCTGTTTGCGTTGGGTGATATCCTTCAAAGTAGCAATCCACGCCAGAGTGGCGGCCCACTCTGCCTGACGCAGGGTGATCTCGGCCTCTATCAGCTCTCCGTTGGGGCGAAGGAGGGCGATCTCCTCACTACGGATCTCACGCGGACGGGCAAACGGGGTCCCCACCAGCGAGCTAGACTTTCGGGCAAACAGCGTTTCTGCCTCCGAGTTGGCGTAGAGGATCTCCCCCTCTTCATTCAGGACAATGACCCCAATGGCGAGGGCAGAGAGTAACCCCTGCCACTCCGCGGCAGAGTGGTCAGCCATCGCCACCATATAGATTGAGTCCGACCAGCACCGCCTCTCGGTCAGAGAGATCACCGATGATGCGCTGCATCGGTAGGGGGAGGTGGCGAATCAACATCGGTGTGGCGAGGATCTTCTCATCTTCCGCAAGTTGAGGCTGTTCAAGGAGATTGATCACCTCGGTGGTGTAGTGGTTACCAAGATCATCCTCTTCGCAAAGACGCTTCAGATTGACAATAGCACGCTGTGCCACCGGGGTGTGCCCGACAATATAGAGTTTGAGGGTATAGTGCTCCATCCTCAACTCCGTCGCTGCTGCATCTCGGTCCGTCGCTGCTGGAGACGGTTTTCCTGCTGCCGAAGTAACTCCAGCTCTCGCTCCAGCAGCCGATGTTGCTGGGTAAACTCCGCCTCTTTCACCTTAAGATGCGCCTGATGGGTCGCCTCAAGGGTTAACAACGACTGGCGCAGCTGCTCGCGCTGGTGTGCGTTTTCTTCTTCTACTTCCCTGTCGCGGGCTTCAGCCACGCTCTTGGCGGCACCAAAGACCATAGTACCATCACCGATATAAGGCTCCTCAATCACCACCCCCTTAGAGGTGAGGCGAAACTCCTTAATCTGATTTGAGGTCGAAGAGCCGCGCGCCTTAATCAGGTTAATGGTACGGTTAAATTCGCCACTGTTCTCCACCTGACGCAACCGGAACCAGGCGTCAATCAAACTAGAGATGGCGAGGTTGCTATAGTCCCCGGAGTAGTCAGGAAGAAGCTCGGAGAGGACGATAGTCACCCCGAGTGACTTAAGATAGGAGAAGAAACGGATAAGGAGCATCTTGACCTGATTCGTATCCCCCATATCGATTAATGCGGTCACCGGATCGAGTATTAAGAGATCATACTCTCCCTGCTCTAGCTGTTGCAGGGTAGTAATGAGATGCTCCTCCAACCCCATCTCCACTGCACGCCTCGACTCCAGCGCCAACACCCCCTGTTTAAGGTAGGGTTGGAGATCAATTCCCACCGACAGCAGGTTTCTTTGCAGCTCTGAAGGTGACTCTTCAAAAGAGAGAAAGAGACCTCGCCGCCCCTGACGAAGCGCCTCCTCTAACAGAGTCGCAAGAAGAATCGTCTTGCCGCTGCCGGAGCGTCCGCTAAACATCAGCGTACTCCCCTTAAAATAGCCCGCGGCACCGAGCATCTGATCCATCTCTCTGATTCCGGTGGAGATACGCTCTTGACTCGCCTCTTTATCGAGACGGGTGGAGGTGATGGGCAGGAGCGCAATACCGTGATCATTGAGACTAAATGGATAGGCGTTGGTCCCGTGGCTCGAGCCGCGCATCTTCACCACCCGCAGGTAGCGGGTCATCAACTGCTGATCCAGATGCTGACTCAGCTGAATCACACAGTCGACCGCATACTCATCCAGAATAAGGCTACCTCTCCCCGTCTCGCTCCCTGAAGTAGTGACAAGGGTGGTCACCCCCTCTTGTCGCACCCACTCGAAGAGCTGCAGTAACTCCACCCCCGGCCGTTGTATACCCAGTCCAAGCAACAGATTTT
>JADFYS010000248.1 GCA_015232955.1 Gammaproteobacteria bacterium | reverse complement strand
CATCGTGGGAGTGGGTCTGAAAGATCCCTTCAATCTCATTCACCCCGATCCCGAGCGCCATGAGACAGTAGGAGAGGTTGGCGCCGGCATCCACCAGATAGATCTTTCCCTGATACATCAAAACACTGGACATGCTGGGACGGTTGAGATCCCAACCATCCCCCTGACCGGAGTGGATCACCGCAAAATATTGGCGGGTGATATTGTGAAATCCCAGAGGATAGGGTGAACGGTAGTTGGCCCCCCGCTTTAGATTGAGATCCACCGTCACCTGCTCATCTCCGTAGCTGAACTCAAACCGGTTGAGGTCGGTGCGGCGGACGGTGACACCGTTGCGGATCTCCTCCGCCTCTGCAGTAACCACCTGAGCATCGAGCAGATCTTCACTCTTACGAATGGCACCAAAGGCGAACTTATACTTCATCTGCATCACCTCCTCCACCACTTCGGGCGCCACCCCGGTCGCCTCCACCTCCTCACGACTAATCAGACCGTAGTTTCCGCGATAGATATACTCAAGCTGCGCCTGAATCTGCTTGGCAGATCCGAGAAGAAGCGGCTTGACGCCGAGGTTATTCGGGTGGCCGGGGAGGATCATCCCCTGGCGATAGAGCATCTGCAGCACCGGAAACTCGGCAAGATTGCTGAAGTAACCGTTCTGAAGCATCACATCGGAGAGGAGCACCACATTGGGACCACTCTCAAACCGAACCCCGTCCCGCTCCCGAGCGACAATCACCCCCCGCTGCATCATATGTTTAACCGCATCGGCGGGGCAAGCGCAGAGAATATAGAGTTCCGCTTCGGGGATCTCGATCCAGTAGACCCCTTCAATCACCTCTAGCTTTTTGATTTTTTCCAAGATCCCCCTCCTAATGCCCAGCCTCAACCTTTCATATGATGCATCTGTTTTTAACACCCTCTAACTCCATTTGCAAATAGTTGTCTCATCACCATACAATTCCCCCCTCATCCATTGCTACGGTCGGGAACAGAAAAAGATGGCTTCACTCACCATTGCCCAACGCTTCAGAGACTCCATCACCTCCACTGTCGGCCTCTTTCTCCTCATCTTCTGCCTCATCGCCATCATCTATGATGTGATAAGTCTTGAAAAGGAGCTGGATGAAGTCGTTTACAACGCTACAGCGCTGGCCCGGGTCACGCTCCCGACCCCCATCTGGAACATGGACGATAAGGTTCTGGAAGATATCACCGAGGTGATCTTTCTCGACCAACATATCCTCTCTCTCACCGTCACTGCCGATGACGAGACCCTCACCAGCCGTTCGCGCAAAGGGGTGATAGAGGAGGTAGAGGGTGCCCTCGCCTCTATTCTTTACCTGAAAAAAGCGATTCCCATCCTCTACAATGAACGGGAGATCGCCTCACTTAACCTCCTCTTCAGCCGCTACCGCCTACTGGAACAGCTGATGATCGACTGTCTCACCATCCTGCTCTCAGGCCTGGCCCTGGGGTTCGCCATCTCCAGACGATCACTATCACTGACCCGTCGCTTCATCTTTCAACCCATCTCGGAACTGGAGCAGTCGGCAACCGTCCTCGCCAGCGGTGATCTCAAACATGAGATCCCGATTCACAGTGAAGATGAGATCGGCAGCCTTGCCAAATCGTTCAACCAGATGCGCGAAGCGATCGGCTCACTTATCGATCAACTGAAACAGGCCAATCGTGAACTGGAGATCTATAACACCCAGCTCGAACTGAAGGTGGCAGAACGCACCGAAGCGCTCAATGAGAAGAATGAGCAGCTCAACCTCACCCTCGATCAGGTCAAAGAGGCCAATGAAGAGATCCTCGAGAGTATTCAGTACGCACAGCGGATCCAGCAGTCACTCCTCCCTCACCTCGAATCGGTACGCCACTATCTTCCGCACAGCTTTATTCTGTTTAAACCGCGGGATATTGTCGGTGGTGACTTCTTTATCACCCACCACTTCCCTCATGGGTACTTTATCGCCGTCTTTGACTGTACGGGGCACGGCGTTCCGGGGGCGTTAATGACGATGATCGCCATCACCACCCTACGCAACCTGCTGTTTGAGGAGAAGCTCTATCACGACCCGGCAGAGCTGCTAAAACAGCTCAACGGCGCCATTAAAACTACGCTCCGACAGGATAGCGACCACTCCAGCTCTGACGACGGTCTCGATGGTGGGGTCTGTTTTCTCGATCACGACAAGGGGATTCTCACCTTTGCCGGTGCCAAGACCCCTCTCTTCTACTGCCCAAGCAGAGGAGCGATCAAAATGGTTAAGGGAGACCGCCACTCTCTCGGCTACCGTCGCTCTGACAGCAGCTATCACTTTACCAACCACACCATCCCTGTCGAGGATGACTACAGCTTTTATCTCACCAGCGATGGCTACATCGATCAACTGGGAGGCGGCAAACGGTTCTCCTTTGGCACCTCCCGCTTCAAAAAACTGTTGGCCGAGATATCGGATCTCTCCTACCCCCTGCAGCAAGAGGCACTGGAAGCGGCGTTCAGCGACTACCGTGGTGACTGTGAGGTGCAGGATGATGTCACCGTCATCGGCTTTAACGCCAAGCAGGGGTAAGGAGCACAGTTTCCACACCACCGACAGAGCCAATGTCATTAAGTTAAGGGTGGGGATCTCCCTTCGCAATCACTAACTTAATAACATTGCCGACAGAGCAGCAGAAACCAAGGAATATTTCTATGAACGAAGGGCTATACCAATTTAAACAACGACTGAACAACGAAGGGGTCATTTTCTGCTACAGCGGACCGATCACCCAAGAGCTGACCGAAGTGATTGGCCATGTCATTCGCACCAAACCGGAGATCAACCAAGACAGACCCAACCTCTCGCTCAAAGTCTTCTCGGTCTTTGTCGAGATGGTGCAGAATGTCTTAAACTATTCCGAGACCCTGACCGAGGAGCATCATCATGAAGAGAGAGAGGGGGTTGTCGTCGTCGGCAGAGATGAGAAGGGATACTATGTCCTCTGTGGTAACCAGATCGATCCGGCAAGTGTAGAGCGGATCACAAAACGGTTAGAGACCCTGCAGCAGATGGATAAAGATGCGCTGAGAAAACACTACAAGGAGCAGCGGCGCAAAGATCCAGATGAATTCAGTAAAGGGGCGGGTCTGGGTTTTATTGAGATTGCACGCAAGGCAGAGAGCTTTGAGTTTAGTTTTGCCCCCATCTCCCCCAAAACGACCTTTTTTTCACTCAAGGCACTCTTTTAAACGCCGCTCTACTCCCTATGACCACACTTTATAGAAGTCGTACCAGAGGAAACTGATCAAATATGTCCGTACTGAACATTGCAGCGACCAAATCGACCCCACAAATCCACTTTGATGACAAACAGGATCTGCTTGAGATTCAGGGGGAGTCCTACCCCGAAAACACGCCCAACTTCTACGCCCCAATTTTTGCCTGGCTCGAAGAGTATCTGCAGCAGGTGGGGGAGAGAGCGGTCACCATGAACCTTGAGATAAACTACTTTAACAGCAGCAGCTCCAAGGTACTGACCGATCTCTTTGACCGCCTGGATGAGGCGTGCCGCAGTGGTACCCCCATTGTCGTCAACTGGCGTTACCACGAAGAGAACGACATGGCACTGGAGTATGGCGAGGACTTTCAAGAAGAGGTGGAAGAGATCACCTTTAACCTCATTGAGTTTAGCGACGACTAACTCCACATCGGCTGCAGCAGATGGACACCTATACCCAAGATACTTGGAAACACTTGATTTCAGGGAGTCGAGAAGAGTGGCTATTCAAGGCATGAAGCCGCATGAATAGTCATTCTATTCAAAGGCTTCATA
>JADFYS010000247.1 GCA_015232955.1 Gammaproteobacteria bacterium | reverse complement strand
AAGTATCTGGCATGATCATTAGCGTGAAATACATTTCATAATCGAGGGTGACGCCGCACCATTCATGCAAGTTAGTTGCGTTTTAGGGCTGAATTTTGGACGAAGAGCGATCGAACATGGGATAATGACCGTCAACTATTCGTGGGAGGAGGGAGTTTGATGGAAGATTACAAACAGCAGTTTATCCGTTTTGCCTTAGAGTGCGGCGTTCTTAAATTCGGGCAGTTTACCCTGAAGTCGGGGCGGATTAGCCCCTACTTTTTTAATGCGGGCCTCTTTCAGACGGGGGGGCAGCTGGCACAACTGGGACGCTTTTATGCGGCGGCGATTGAGGAGGCTGCAGTCGACTATGACCTCCTCTTCGGGCCGGCGTATAAAGGGATCCCGCTGGCGGTGACCACGGCTGTCGCCCTCTCTGCCCACTATCAGCGTGATCTCCCCTACTGCTTTAACCGCAAAGAGGCGAAGGCCCACGGCGAAGGGGGTACCCTGGTGGGGGCGGAGATGTCAGGGCGGGTGCTGATTATCGATGATGTCATTACCGCCGGGACAGCGATTCGGGAGTCGATGGCGATTATCGAAGCGGCGGGAGCGACTGCTGCAGGGGTGGTGATCGCCCTGGATCGCCAGGAGCGGGGTCAGGGCGAGCGCTCGGCGATTCAAGAGGTGGAGCAGAGTTACGGGCTGAAGGTGGTGAGTATCATCTCGCTTCAGGATCTGCTGGCCTATCTCGGCAGCGATCCGCAGCTGGAGTCACATCTGCCGGCGGTGACTGCCTACCGTCAGCAGTACGGCATCAACTGCTGAGCGTAGAGATCATCTCCGAGATCTGCTGCTCCTCATTGTCGATAAAACTGAGCTTTTCATCATTGGAGTCCCAGTCACTGCTAATCTTCTGAAAAGAGGGGGTGATGCAGAACCGCTCCTCACTCTCCGGGGTCCGGTTTCTGATCAGGATGACATACTGACGGGCGGTGACGACGACATCGGTGAGATCGATCTCATCCTTCCCCGAGTCGTAATCACGATTACTACTGGCGACGGGGATGACGCAGAGTTCGGGATCAAACTCCCAGTGGCGTAACAGCTGCCGACCGAGCAGCCCCTGCAGTTTGTGCAGCAGCTGCTGCAGCTCTTTGGGGTGTTTGAGCAGATCGGGGGTCTTGAGCAGATGGTTGAGGATGGGGAGGGTGCCGATATTGTGGATCAGGCCGGCGAGCATGGCGCGGTCGCTGCGGATGTTATCGGTAAACTGGGCGAGGACATGGCAGATAGCGGCGACATGGCAGCTCTGACGCCACGCCTGCAGCAGCAGTTTGCGCGCCCGCGGATCGCCACTCTGAAAGGCGCTGCGCAGGACAATACTGGTGACGATGTTGCGTGTAGTCCCCAGACCGAGGCGGGAGAGCGCCCCTTTACAGCTGGTGATATTCGATTCACCTCGGTAGAAGGGGCTGTTGGCGACATGAATCAGGGTCACCACCAGTGCGGGATCGATCTGGATAATGCGGTCGATCTCCTCAAAACTGAGGTTCTGATTGTAGAGGGCGTCGCGAATCTGCAGTACCGCTGAGGGCATACTCGGCAGACCGATCTTACCCGCACGAAAGTCTTCCACCAGCTTCTGCTGGAACTCTGTGAACTGTTGGTTCATTGCTCTCTCCTCAATGCTCTTGCTCTGCTGTGTTGGTTCATCGCGTTGTCACAACAGCCTCTTCTCATCTGCTGTTAATTAAGTGCGCGAATGAGCTGTTCAATCTCATCCTTCGCCTCATCCAGTAGCTGTAGACTGGCATCCGGCCCCAGCTGCCCGATACTCATCTTTTTAAATGCCGGCGCCTGTTGAATCTCTTCGAGAATGGCGGGATCCTGACTCTTATAGAGGCGCATATGGAGACGGGCGACAATCACCACCTCGATAAAGTTGACCCCCTCGCCCGCCGATACATAGTGTGAATTGCGGCTCAACTCCGGGATAGGGATAAAATCTTCTTCAAAGCGCCAGTGCTTGAGGAGGAGGGTCCCCAGTTTGCCCTGAAGCAGACGGATCGTCTGTTGCAGCAGACGCGGTTGGTTCATCAGTTCTGGTCGTTTCTGTAGGAAATTGAGCAGCGGCAGCACCCCGATATTGTGGATCTGTCCTGCGAGCATCGCCCGATCATGACGGATACCGGTGCAGAAGGAGGCGATGACATGGCTCAATGCCCCCACCTGACAGCTCTGGTGCCACGACTGAGAGATCATCTTCTGCACCTTGGGGTTTTTGCTCTGATAGGCGCTGCGCAGGACAATTCCGGTGACAATATTGCGCGTCACCTCTGTCCCGAGGCGGGCGATGGCATTCTTGCAGTTCTCAATGGGGTGGGTGCCGCGATAGATCGGGCTGTTGGCCACCTGAATCAGCCGCGCGGCGAGGGCGGTATCGAGCTGCACCACCCGCGCGATATCATTAAAACTGCGGCGACTGTCGTAGAGCGCCTCGCGAATCTTGAAGACGATGTCGGGCATACTCGGCAGTTCAATCTTGCCGGTATGAAAGTCATCGAGCATCTGCCGTTTGAGTTTTTCGAGTTCCGTCTCCATACTGTTTTTAGATGCACTCAGACAAACTGAGGTAACGCAGCTGACATCTCCCGAGCCGACGCCTCTCCACCGGGGTGCGGTTCGACCAGCGTAGACAACCCATCTCCAAGGAGGAAGCGATGACCGACAGCGGAAAGAGTGGAACAGAAGATGAGCTTAAACGGCTGACCGCAGAGGTCATCTCCACCCTTGATCGCTGGAAGATCGGTGATGAGGCGACCCTGCTCCTGCTCGGCTTTCCCGAGGAGACCCGACCCCGGGTGCTGACCCGGCTTCGCCACGGTTCGCAGCAGCTTGCAGAGGAGGCGCGGGAGCGGGGGAGAAACATCCTCGGCATCCAGCGGGCGCTGGAGATCACCTTTCCGCTGAATCGCCACATGCCCGGCTTCTGGCTCACGACCCATGATCGCCACCTTAAAGGGATGCCGTTGGAGATTATGGTCAACGAAGGGCTGGATGGCCTCGAACGGGTCTGGCGTCGCCTCGATTGCACCCGTAACTGGGAAGATGGATAGTGTCATCCTCTCGCGAAAGGTAGCCTGAGCGAACCATTCGCGAAAGGATTGCGTCAGGGATAGCCTTCTCAATCGCGGGTGACCCATGCGCTCTCGATCCCGGCACTCTTGGGGATGGTCATAATGTACCGCTGCGCCTCTTCCTTACTGTTAAAGCCGATAATACGCACCCGATACCACGCCCTGCCGCTGTTCATGGTCTGCTGAATAACGACATCGCGTACCCCTGCCCGGCGTAGGCGGTTGACTGCTGCGCTGGCAGCACTCTTGGTAGAGAGCGAGAAGAGATTAATCGCCCACTCTTCGACACTGTTTGCCGCTACCGCCTGTGTAGGCTCTTTTTTGGCGCCATTTTTCGCTTCTGGTGTAGTTTTACCCGGACTTTTTGCCGTTTGAGTCTCTGCCTGAGCCATCTCGCTAAGCTTCTGCTGTAGCTTTTTGAGCTGCTGTTCGAGGCTGGCGAGATTTTTTTCATTGGTCTGTGCCAGCTCTAAACCCTGGCTCTCAAACCGATTGAGACGCTCGTTCAGCTGTTCCATCTTGGCGTTCTGATTGCCACCGGCATCGATCTCGGCGAGACGAAGCTCCATGAGTTCGAGGCGATCCCGGGTCGCGAAGAGATCATCACCCTGAGCCATCAGGCTCCAGACCGCCCAGCCCCCCAGAGCCAGCGATAGCGTGGCCAGAACCATGGCAATAATGGCCATCTTGCCGCCACCGCCACCCTCTC
>JADFYS010000246.1 GCA_015232955.1 Gammaproteobacteria bacterium | reverse complement strand
TCCGTTTCTCTGGTCTCTCTGCCGATGGGGGACTGGTAGAGGTGGTGGAGCTGGATGAAGATCAAGGCCATCCGTGGTTCATTGGCTGCCAGTTTCACCCTGAATTTACCTCCACCCCCCGTGATGGTCACCCCCTCTTCACCAGTTTTGTCCAAGCTGCGCGTAGCCATCGGGAGCAGCAGAAGTAGTGGAGCTGTGTGGTTTTGAGATCGGTCGGGATCAACCGCTATTTCTGATCGCCGGCCCCTGTGTGATCGAATCAGAAGCGCTGGTGCTCTCGGTGGCAGAGAAGTTGCGGGAGGTGACCTCCCGCCTGCAGATGCCGTTTATTTTTAAATCCTCTTTCGACAAGGCGAACCGCACATCCCACCACAGTTTTCGCGGCCCGGGCCTGGAGGAGGGGCTGCGTATTCTGGAGCGGGTGCGGCGGGATCTGCAGCTTCCGGTGCTCACCGATGTTCATGAGGATACCCCCCTCGATGAAGTGGCTGAGGTGGTTGACCTGTTGCAGACCCCCGCCTTTCTCTGTCGACAGACCAACTTTATCACTCGGGTTGCGGCGACCGGACTTCCGGTCAATATCAAAAAAGGGCAGTTTCTCTCCCCGTCGGAGATGAAACATGTGATTGCCAAGGCGCACGCCACCGGTAACCGCAACATCCTGGCGTGTGAGCGCGGGAGCAGCTTTGGTTATAACACCCTCATCTCGGATATGCGTGGGCTGGAGGTGATGGCCGAAGCGGGGACACCGGTGGTCTTTGACGCCACCCATTCGGTGCAGCAGCCAGGAGGGGAGGGGGGGCGCTCTGGTGGAGAGCGACGGTTTGTGCCGCTACTTGCCCGTGCAGCGGTCGCAACGGGGGTATCGGGGCTGTTTATAGAGACCCACCCCGATCCAGAGCAGGCGCTGAGTGATGGTCCCAATATGTGGCCACTGGACGGGATGGAGGCGTTACTGCGCCAGCTGCAGGAGATAGACCACTGCGTTAAACCGCTTAACCCGTTGTGAAATCGGGGAAGCGCCCTCAATCTATCGCTTTGTCAGTATTTTAGCAGGAGAAGTTGTGCTCGGGATCGTGGTCTTACACTTACCACCCTGAGCGCTATCTCAATTTTATTAACCCAATTGGAAGAGTCAGACCAAAATGAGTGAAACCAAAACCCAGATCATCAATATCAAGGCACGGGAAGTGATCGACTCCCGCGGAAATCCAACTGTAGAGGCGGATGTCTTTCTCTCGGGCGGTGCCCTTGGTCGCGCCTCGGTCCCTTCGGGCGCCTCTACCGGATCGCGTGAAGCGATTGAGTTGCGTGATGGTGATAGCGCTCGCTTCGGGGGTAAAGGGGTGCTCAAGGCTGTTGATAACATTACCAACATCATTACTCCCGCACTCTTGGGTCACGACGCCCACGATTACGGTTTGACCGATCGCAAGATGATTGAACTGGATGGCACCGACAATAAGAGTCGTCTTGGCGCCAACGCCATTCTCGCGGTATCCCTCGCCGCAGCGAAGGCGGCAGCGGCAGCGCATGAGATGCCGCTCTACCGTTTTTTGAATATGACCGCCAAGACCTTCCGCATGCCGGTGCCGATGATGAATATTATTAACGGCGGTGCACACGCCGATAATAGCGTAGATATTCAGGAATTTATGATCATGCCGGTGGGTGCTCCCTCGGTACAGGAGGCGATTCGTTACGGCGCCGAGATCTTTCACGCCCTGAAAAAGGTTCTCGCTTCGCGGGGGATGAATACCGCTGTTGGCGATGAGGGTGGCTTTGCACCCAACCTCTCCTCCAATCAAGAGGCGATTGAGGTGATTCTCGAGGCGGTGGAAGCTGCAGGTTACAAGGCGGGTGAAGATATTATGATCGCTATCGATGCCGCCAGTAGCGAATTTTATAAGGATGGTAAGTATGAGCTTGCGTCCGAGGGGCGGAGCCTGACCTCAGCCGAGATGGTCGATTTCTTTGAAGATTGGGTGGATCGCTACCCCATTATCTCGATTGAAGATGGTCTCGACGAGAGTGACTGGGATGGGTGGAAACTGCTCACCGAGCGCCTTGGCAAGCGGGTACAGCTGGTGGGCGATGATCTGTTTGTTACCAACACCGCCATTCTCAAAGAGGGGATTGAGAAGGGGATTGCCAATTCGATTTTAATTAAGGTCAACCAGATCGGGACCCTCTCCGAGACACTGGCAGCGGTGAATATGGCGCACGAAGCGGGATATACCGCTGTAATGTCCCACCGTTCAGGCGAGACAGAGGATAACACCATTGCCGATCTCGCGGTCGCCACCTCTGTTGGCCAGATTAAGACCGGCTCCATGTCTCGTTCGGATCGGGTGGCGAAGTACAACCGTCTGATCCGTATCGGCGAATCTCTGGGGGAGAAGGGGATCTATCCTGGGCGAAGTGCCTTTACCTTTGTCTGAGCCGGAACTGGAACCTCGGCTCTGTCCCTGAATTGCGACCGCTCTCTCCCTCTCTCGCTCTGCACACACCTCTCCCGTGCCGCCACTTCCGGCAGCGGGGGTAGCGTGGTGGTAATTTTGGCGCGATCTGCGCTCTGACTTCAGATGCGACGGGGTGTAGTGGTACTGCTGTTAATCCTGCTACTGCTGTTGCAGTATCGGCTCTGGCTGGGTGAAGGTGGAGTGATGCGTATTATTCAGCTGATAGAGATGACAGATACGCAACTGGAAGAGAACTTTGATCTTCTGGAGCGAAACCTGTCACTGGAACCGGAGGTCAAAGATCTGAAATATGGTCTCGACTCGGTGGAGGAGCGGGCGCGTACCGAACTGGGGATGATTAAGAAAGATGAGACCTTCTATCAGGTGGTAGAGGGGGAAAATGGTGGAGAGTGACAGGGGTGCGCCCCGATATTGGGCGGTGATTCCCGCCGCAGGGGTCGGGAGGCGGATGGGGAGTGAGCTACCGAAACAGTATCTGCCTCTCGCTGGGAAAACGGTGATTGAGCACGCTTTGGCCCCTTTTTTGGCAGAGCCGCTTATCGCAGGGGTGATGGTGGGGCTGAGCGGTGACGATGAACATTGGCCGCAACTGCAACTCCAACAGCACCACCCCCGACTCCACCGCTCTCCCGGTGGTGCCGAGCGTTTTCACACCGTGGTTCTCGCCCTAAAGGCTCTGCGCACTGTGGGTGCAGGGGAGGCGGATTGGGTCTTGGTCCATGATGCGGCTCGGCCCTGCCTCAGTCGTGATGATCTCAAACGGCTGCTGACCACTCTTGCCGAGGATCGGGTGGGGGGGCTTCTCGCTGCGCCGGTGGTCGATACCCTGAAGAGGTGCCGGCGTGGAGACGACGGCAGTTGGCGGGTAGAGACCACGGTGGATCGCACACCGTTGTGGCGCGCCCTGACGCCGCAGATGTTCCGCTTGGCACCACTGTTGGGTGCTCTGGAGCGTGCTATTGAGCGGGGGGAGAGGGTGACCGATGACGCTTCAGCGATGGAGTTGGCTGGGGTTAGCCCCAGAGTTGTGGCGGGTGATGGCGAGAACCTGAAATTGACCCATCGGGCGGACCTGCTGTTGGCGGAGAGAATCCTGATTGAGCGACAGAGTTATCGCGAAGATGTCTGAAAACAGCGATTCCAGAGAGCCGATCATTGTGACGCTTCTCGGCTCTGGCTCCTGCTTCCTTGCAGTCGTGCGTGATGAACTCTTTGAGCTTAAAGATTAATGATGGAGGTTTACGCCTTGATTAGCCACTCTTCTCGACTCCCTGAAACCCAATGTCATTAAGTTAAGGGTGGGGATCTCCGCTACCCGATTGGCGGGACGCCGTAAACCCATCCATGGGGGCTT
>JADFYS010000245.1 GCA_015232955.1 Gammaproteobacteria bacterium | reverse complement strand
ATGTAGGGTGGATAAGCGAAGCGCATCCACCGGCTCGGGATTTGGTGGATGCGCTTCGCTTATCCACCCTACCAGGGCTTCTCACTGTTTCACGACATTTACATCACCTGGTTATGGCTTTTCGTTCGAAAGCCAATTAACCATCAATCACATCACTACTAAAAGGGTAAATTATGAAATTACTGAAACTGTTACTGCTGCTCATATCGCTTTTGAGCTTATCTGCATGCCTTGGAGGAACATCGACGACAGAGGAGAGTGAATCACACGACTCATCCCAAGCTCAGAGCGGCGATGGCAGCAGTGAAGCGACAGATGGAGACGAAATCGAGAACGATGCAGAGAGTGAAGAGGGAACAAGCGAATCTTACAGCAGCAGTCGGGATGAAGAGGAGAGTGAGCGCGGTGATGCGGATAGTACCAGCAGCAGTTCCCCGTCCACAACCGTTGGCGAAAAAGGGTCGTACACCCTCCTCGCCTGGAACGATCTCGGGATGCACTGTGTTGATGGCAACGACTACTCCATTTTCTCCATTCTTCCCCCCTATAACAACCTCCATGCCCAGCTCATCAAAGATGGTAACCTGGTGAATAGTGGTATCAGCCTCACCTACGAAGCCACGGCGGATAGCAACGGCTCCTGGAACACCACCAGTGTTGGCAAGACCAACTTCTGGGATTACGCGGATACCCTTTATGGTAGCGTACTCGAACAGGATGTCGGCCTTACCGGAAAAAGAGTCCCTTCAACCATCCCTGAAGCGCTCGATTACAATCAGAATAACCGCTGGTTTGAGGCTGAAGGGATCCCCATCATGCCGGTGGATGATACGGGTAGCAACAACCCCTATCCGATGGTTAAAGTAGTCGCTCGTGATCCAAACGGAGATGAACTGGCAGCCGCACGGGTTGTACTTCCAGTCAGTTCGGAGATGAGCTGTATCTCCTGCCACGCCTCTACCACCAGCAGTGACCCGGCCCTCAATGGTGCCAAACCGCTCTCCGGTTGGATCAGCGATCCCGATCCGGAAAAAGATTGGAAGAAGAACATTCTCGCCCTCCACGACGAGATGGAACAGAACAACGCTCTCTTCACTGCAGCGCTCTCCAGCAGTGGATATGGTGAAGGGGGGCTGCTCGCCAGTGCGCTTGGAGGTGCTCCGGTTCTCTGCGCCCGCTGTCATAGCAGTAACGCCCTCCCCGGCACCGGCATCGACGGCATATCGCCTCTGACCCAGGCGATCCATAACGGACATAGTCGGGTCAGTGATCCGCAAACAGGCGTCTCACTCAATGAGAGCCAAAACCGTGATAGCTGTTACCTCTGTCATCCCGGCTCCACCACCCAGTGTCTGCGCGGGGCGATGGGAAGTGCCACTAACGGTGGTGAGACGACGATGGATTGCCAGAGTTGCCACGGGAGCATTCGTCAGGTAGGCGATAGCCAGCGCGAAGGGTGGCTCGATCAACCCAACTGTCAATCGTGTCATCACGACGGTCTGCGTGAAGTCCGTGCCATCGACAGCTCGGGCAAACTTCTTCAATGGGGTGATTCCCGTTTTGCCACCAACAGCGACACGCCATCCAGCGGCTACTCTCTCTACCGCTATAGCAGAGGTCATGGCGATCTTCAGTGTGAGGCGTGCCATGGAGCCACCCACGCCATCTACCCCAGTAGCCATGCCAACGACAATATTCTGGCTCAGGATCTTCAGGGCTATAGCGGTACGATTGCCACCTGCAGTGTCTGTCATGATACCGTTCCGCTCACGGCCACTGGGGGACCTCACGGTATGCATACCACCGGTGAGAGCTGGGTCAAGGGGCATGAAGATTATGCCGAAAGAGATAGCAGCGGCTGTACCGCCTGTCACGGTTCAGACTACCGAGGCGGGGTGCTGAGTCAGGTAAAAACCGCCCGTAGCTTCTCGACCGAGTGGGGGCTAAAAACCTTCAGCGCCGGGCAGAGCATCGGCTGTTACGACTGCCATAACGGCCCTTCAGGGGATTAGGGGTAACCCCGACTGAAATGTAACCATTCACGCCCCTAGCCTGTTTTAGCCCTCACCCCGACCCTCTCCCAATGGGAGAGGGGGATTTCACTGAAACGGAGGGGTTGCTATCTCTCCTAGCTGAAATTAACCTCCGTTTCAGTACACTTTTACCTGTCATCCTTAACCACAAAACATAAAGAGAAAGCAATGTTCAACTACTCAGCGCGAAGATCCCTCTCTCACCGCATCATCGCTGTCATTCTGATCTGTATGGGGATAATCTCCGTTGCTCAGGTTGCCTATACCGAATGGGTGCTGGAGCAGGCGATTCTCCTTCAGACAAAAAGCCAGGTTGTGATCTTTCTTCAGGGGCTGGAGCGTGAGGTGAGGAGAGAGGGGATCGACAGCGAACCGGAAAAGCTGTTAGCGCTACTTCGTGAGGGGGTTAATCACGATAAAGAGTTCCTCAATTTTGCGGTGAATAGCCTCTATATCTATGACCACAAAGGGGTTGTTCTCGCCCACACCCAACCCGGCATTCACCCAGCCAAGGATCTAGAGGCTCATTACGGTGATGTTCTGCGCCAAGGGATCCCCTATCTGGGAGGAGAGGTGGAGTGGGAGGAGGATAGTCACGGCAACCTGACCCGTCCCAAGATCGATATCATCATTCCTGTTCACCAAGATGGAGAGGTGGTCGCGGGTATTGAGGCTGAACTCGACCTCGCTGCCACAGTACAGATAATCAAGAGTATGGATGATCGTTTCGAGCGTGATTTTGTGATTATGGTTCTTCTCGGGATGATCCTCATCTTCATCGCCGTCTGGGTGGCGATGCACCGTGGTCTGGTCGCACCTATGCTGCGCTTGGGAAACATCACCCATCAAATTGCCGAAGGTGATCTCAGCGCACGGGTCGCCTCGAACAAAATGGATGAGATCGGTTTTCTCGGGCAGGCGATCGATCGCATGGCAGATAGTATCGAACAGCTGATTCAAGAGATGGAGCAGGCATCACTCGGGATGATGCAGTCTCTGGCCAAGGCGCTGGAGGCAAAAGATGCCTATACCGCCGGACACAGCGGCCGCGTGACCCACTACTCGGTTCGTCTCGGAAAACATCTTAATCTCAACGAAGCTGAATTAAAGCTCCTACGACAAGGGGCACTGATGCACGATCTTGGCAAGATCGGCATCGCTGATTCTATCCTCAACAAACCGGCCCCCCTTGATGAGCGCGAGTTTGAGGTGATGCGAAGCCATCCCGAACTCACCGCCAATATTATGCGTCCCCTCAAACGATTTAAAGAGTTTACCGATATCGCCAGCTGGCACCATGAACGCTGGGATGGCAAAGGGTATCCCGATGGTCTGCAAGGGGAGGAGATCCCCCTTCTCGCGCGAATCGTTAGCATCGCCGATACCTGGGACGCGATGACCGGTGATCGCGTCTACCGCAAGGGAATGGGGGTGGAGAAGGCGCTCTCTATTCTGGAGAGTGAGCAGGATTCGGGGCAGTGGGATCCAAAGCTGTTAAAGATCTTCATTAAAATGATTCAGGATGAGCGGCAACAACTCCACTTTGAAAACCCACCGCTTTCATAGAGCCCAGAACTCTAAAATTGGCAGTTCCGCGATGACCCACCACCCCGTCGGATCCCTCGAGTCCGTCGGGTTGATCGCCAGCTTACGGGAGCGAAACCTGTCCCCACATATCCTCTCAATCTCTATGGAGATAATGGCGAATAGTACGGATGTCACTATAGCGGTGCCGTTGCAGCACGCTATGCCTAACTCCATGAATCCTATCAAAAAACAAAAAGGGCCTAGCGATTTCTCACTAA
>JADFYS010000244.1 GCA_015232955.1 Gammaproteobacteria bacterium | reverse complement strand
GTGATGATAAAGGTGATCAACATCACCCCCAACAGCGTCGGGATCATCAGCAGCACTCTTTTCAGGATATAGGGCAGCATCTTGGGGTCGTATTTAGGGCAAGAGCGTCACTAAAGCCTACTCACCTTTCGCCCACCAACTCTGAAGGAGCCAACCCACAGGGGTGTAGTAGAGTGGCCGCTGCTGCGGAATACCGAAACGATCGCGGTAGGCGACACGGTGGGTACCGATATACCAGTGCGGGATAAGGTAGTCTCCTGCCAGAAGCACCCGATCTAGGGCACGCACCGCAGTCACCAGACTCTGCCGGTTCGGGGCGTAGATCACCTTGTCAATCATCGCATCGACCACCGGACTGCGAATACCGATAATATTCTGCGACCCCTCCTGGACGGCAGCAGAGGAGTGAAACATCCCCCGCAGCTCATTGCCGGGGGATTGTGACTGGCCAAAGCTGGTAACCACCATATCAAAATCGAAGCTATCGAGACGCTGCTGATAGAGGGCGCGATCCACCGTGCGGTAGCTCACCTCCACCCCCAGTTTTTTGAGATTGCGGGCGAAAGGGGCGAGAATCCGTTCAAACCCCTTCTGGGCGAGTATCACCTCAAACGCAAACGGTTCTCCCGCGGTGTTGATCAGGGTATCCCCTTTCAACTTCCAATCCGCTTCGCGCAACAGCTGCGCTGCGTGGCGCAGATTGGCACGCAGTGTCGCCGGCGGCTGGGTAGAGGGGGGGTGCCACTCTTGGGTAAAGAGAGAGAGGGGGAGATCCTTGCGCCACGGCTCGAGCAGCGCCAGCTCATCCCCCTGAGGTAACCCGGTCGCAGCGAGATCACTATTACTGAAATAGCTGTAGCAGCGACGGTACTGATCGTAAAAGAGCTGGCGGTTGGACCACTCAAAATCGAATGCGAGAGCGAGCGCCTGCCGTACCCGCTGATCCTGAAACAGGGGACGACGGAGATTAAAGGCAAATCCCTGAATTCCCTGATTATTCTGGTGAGGTAACTCCTCGCGGAGGATCGCCCCACTGTCAAAGACCGCGCCGTTGTAGTCCCGTGCCCAGCTTTTGGAGTTATATTCGTGATTAAAATCAAACTCTCCTGCCTTAAACGCCTCTAGCGCCACCGTAAAGTCACGATAGTATTTGTAGATCACCCGTTCAAAGTTAAACATCCCGCGTCGGCTATTCAGTTCCGCTGCCCAGTAGTCGGGATTACGACGATAGACGATATTCTTGCCGAGATCATAACTGGCAATCAGATAGGGGCCAGAGGCGATGGGCGCCCGCTCTGCCAACCCGGAAAACGCAGCCTCTCCCACCCAGGCGCGGGAGAAGACCGGAATCTGACCGGCGATCATATGGAGTTCAGGGTTCACCCGGGCAAACTCAAAACGGACCGTCCGGCTATCCACCACCACCGCCCGCTCGATATCGGCCCAGTAGATACGGTAGTGAGGGTGGGCCGCTTCACTCTTCAGGGTATCAAAAGAGAACTGCACATCGGCCGCAGTCACCGCTGAGCCGTCGTTAAAGCGGGCTTCCGGGTTGAGGCGAAAGGTGACCGACAACCCATCCTCTGCAAGAAGGCTATCCTCTGCAAGCAGTCCGTACTGACTGAAAGGTTCATCAAGAGAGGGGGTCATCAGGGTCTCGAACAGCAGCGGATTCAGCCCCTCTGCCGCCATCCCTTTCAGGGTAAAGGGGTTGAGACTATCAAAACTTCCCACAGAGGAGAGAACGATCTCCCCCCTTTTCGGGGCGTCCGGATTGACATAATCGAAATGGGCGAAATCCGGACCATATTTGGGTAGATATCCCATCGCCTGCGCGGGCGCCGCCTGCAGCGTGTGCGTCCCAAAAAAAGGCAAAAGGAGGAGGAGGGTATTCAACAGATATTTCATTATCTTTTCCATGGTGATAAAGCTGCTATAATGGCCTCATCTTACGAATATTCGCAATCAAGAACAACTGGAGATAGAGATGGGTTTTCTTAGTGGCAAAAAGGCGTTAATCCTTGGGGTGGTCAGTAACCGTTCTATCGCCTGGGGTGCAGCCGTGGCCCTTCATCGTGAAGGGGCCGAACTGGCCTTCACCACAGTCAATGAACGCTTCATGGATCGTATCACCAAACTGGCCAATCAGCTCGACTCAAATATCACCCTCCCCTGCGATGTCACCAAAGATGAGGAGATTAACGGGGTGATGGCGTTTCTCAAAGAGAGATGGGGAAGGATCGATATCATCATCCACTCGGTCGCATTTGCACCTGCCGGCCAACTCGATGGTGACTTTCTGGATGATGTGACCCGCGAAGGGTTTGCCATCGCCAATGATGTCAGCGCCTACAGCTTCGTCGCCCTCGCCAAGGCAGCGCGCAGCTACGGCCTGCTCCAACCGGGTAGCGCCCTCCTCACCATGAGTTACCTCGGAGCGGTACGCGCTGTCCCTCACTACAATGCGATGGGGCCGGCAAAAGCGAGTCTTGAGGCGAGTGTCAGTTACCTTGCAGCATCACGATTGGGACAGGAGCAGGTGAGAGTCAATGCCATCTCTGCCGGCCCGATCAAGACCCTCGCTGCCAAAGGGATCGCCGACTTCAATAAACTGCTCGAATATGGTGAGAAAAACTCCCCCCTCCGTCGCAATGTGACCATTGAAGAGGTGGGTAACACCGCAGCTTTCCTCTGCTCGGATCTCGCCTCTGGCATTACCGGTGAGGTGGTCTATGTCGACTCCGGCTACCATGTTCAGGCGATGTCAGTACCGGAAGAGGTGTCGTAAGCAGAGGGAAGATCAGCTTTTTTGCTGCATCTCCGTCACTCCGTATGGCTTAAAACCCTCCGGCAGTATTAAATTTATAGATCACCACCGCTACCCCCAGAGCAACCAGCACCACGGTCAGAATGATGGCCAGTTTAAAGCGGCATGCAAAGCTCTGAGTACAGGCTGTAGTCTTGCTAAAGATCCCCATTATTTTCTCCCCCATTCTCTCCCCCGTTCAGGGTAGTCAATCTACCTGAGACCGGAGAAAAAAAAAAGGGGGCAACCAGTGCGCCCCCCTTTTACTCGTAATGGATCGTTCTGACTACAGCTTTTCAGCGTGATCTGCCAGATACTTGGCCACACCTGCAGTAGTTCCGGTCATACCGGCATCCCCTTTCTTCCATCCGGCAGGACAGACTTCACCATGCTCTTCATTAAACTGAAGGGCGTCGATCATGCGTAACATCTCGTCGATATTGCGTCCCAGAGGAAGATCATTCACCACCTGATGACGAACCACACCGTTCTTGTCGATGAGGAAAGAGCCACGGAAGGCGACACCAGCGACAGGATGCTCAACATCATACGCCTGACAGATCCCGTGGTTGATATCTGCAACCAGGGGGTATCCGACCTGGCCAATACCACCATCATTAATAGCCGTGTTGCGCCACGCATTGTGAGTGTAGTGCGAGTCGATAGAGACCCCAATCACCTCAACCCCACGGGATTTAAACTCCTGCAGACGGTGATCAAACGCGATCAGCTCGGAAGGGCAGACAAAAGTGAAATCAAGCGGATAGAAGAAAATCACCGCATACTTTCCCTTAATGGTGGTGGTAAGGTTAAAATCGGGAACGATTGAACCATCACCAAGAACGGCATTCGCAGTAAAATCAGGCGCCTGACGGCCAACTAACACACCCATTGATATCTCCTTGAAGTAGTAAGTTTAAAGTCATTGATAACCGATAGATTGACTCAACAATTTTAACAGATGGTAATCCCGCTGCAACTCTTTTAGCGGGATTAATGTGGATCTTTATCCTAAAATCCGCCGTTGGACACCGTGAAGGGTGCGTTTGTG
>JADFYS010000243.1 GCA_015232955.1 Gammaproteobacteria bacterium | reverse complement strand
AGCGCGAGAGGAGTACGGCGCAAGCGGCTGGAGCGAGGAGGGGGTCGCGCGGCTGGAGGCGATTCAGCTGGCGGCATCCCGTTTTGGTTACCGTCTGATCCGTTATCGCCAGCGGGGCAGTGAGAGCGACTATGTTATCCTCACAGAACAGGGGAGTGAGGGGGATGCAGAGACGGGAGAGTCGGAACGACGCTACTGGGGAACCTATCTTTTCCGTCCCGGTCGCGGAGGGCGCTATCTGCTTCAGGCCCCCCGCCCTCTGTTTGAGGCGACCAGTTTTGAGGTGGCGGTGCACCTCTTTGAGTCACTGCAGGGGCGTTGGCTCTCCATCGGGGGGACCCACCCCAACGCCAATCGCGATGGAAGTTCCGACCTGATTCGCGCCCGGTCACCACTTCACCTCTTCAACCTAATCAATCAGGTGGTACTGCGGGAGGAGGGAAGTGCGCCGCTGCTGGTGGTTCAGTGTCGCGCCTACTCACCATCCGGAACCGCCGCTCAGGAGTCGTCCGATCTCCTCGTCGCCTTTAGTGACGGTGTGCGCAGCGGTGATCAGCTCTCTGCAGAGGGGGTGGCGCTACTCTCACTCCTGCAGGAGCAGGGGCTGGAGTACCGCTTTGTCGATGGGAGTGAGGGGAGCAGCGGTTACGAAGTGGGGCTAATCCCTCAGGCGCGTTACCTCGATGCCACCCTTAATAAATCGTTTGCCCTCCTCTGGCTCGCTCCCGAGGCCCGGCGCGGTTTTCGTCAGCAGTTTGCCAATCGTAGCCATGAGGCGCGGATGGGCGCTCTGGGGGTAGATAGTTCCCATGGTGATCTTCTCTCTGAGCTGGGAGAGGAGCCACCTATCCATCTGCCTGCCGCCAGCGGGGGGTTAGAGCAGGCGGTGGAGATCCTGCAGGAGAGTGGTGATATCTTGCCGCTCTACCGGTTAACCAGAGCACAACCGCAGCTCCGCTTCACCCATCTGGTCGATATCAACACCGCCCAGTCCTATCTCCTCGGTCGGGAGAAGGGGGGACGCTGGTTTATGGTGGCCAATCTCGAACCAAGAGAGGCGGGAACGGTGGTGGCGTGGCAGGAAGATGGCGCGGTAGAACCGCAGATCGCTCGTTTTCTCGCGACCCGATCGGGGCTACTGCTTCGCCGGAATAGAGGTGAGGAGGAATGATCCTGTTACGCCTCCGCTTCTGGCTGTTACTGCTGCTGGTCGGTGCCGTCTGGTGGTACGGGGAGAGTGGGTGGCAGGAGTTGAAGCAGGTTCTGAAGACCGCTCCTCCGCTTGATGCACGGCTGCAGGAGCAGGTGCGACAGGTGACCGGATACCAGCTCCCGCTCGATCAGTGGCTCACCTTTCCCCTTATCCTCAATGGCGATCGCCTGCGGATCCTCAGTAATGGCGAGTTGCCACCGGAGGCAGCAACAGAGGATCCTCGGGGGTGGCACTATGCGTTGGCCTACCGTCTTCTCGATAGTGGCGGCAGAGAAATGGAACAGGGAATCTATCACCACTATACCCGTATCACCCGTTTTAGCCTCGGGGATAGTACGGAGAAATTCACCCCCGCCTTCTTTCGGGAGGAGGCGCAACTTCTGGCAGATACACGGATACTCCCCCTCAACCTTAAGGCGCTCCCCCGAAACTTGACCCTGCAGCTGCGGCTGGAGGCGCATGATCCCATTTTCAGGGGGGTGGTGGTGAGGGTTTCGCAGCAAGAGAAGATAGAGGAGGCGAAGCTGCAGACCCTCTGGCAGCGGTTGAATCTTGAGTCGCGAGAGGGGATTGCCACCGCCACCCTCTATCCGGCAGATCTCTTACACAGGCGAGAACAGGAGAATCTATTGCGCGAGATGTGGCGACCTCTGGGGCCTCGCGGTGTCCCCGAACGCGACTACACCCCTCGCCCCTTTTTGGTCTGGGAGGAGGCGGTGGAGATGGTGGCCGATACCCCCTATGTTCCGTCAGACGGGATTGAGTTTGGCGGACTCCATCAGGCGGTGATCTCCCTTCCTGAAGAGGGAGGGGATCTGCGGTTGGAGCTCTCCGCAGCCAGAGAAGAGATGTTCACTCTCCCTATAACCCTATATGGTCTCTGGATGGGACGGCAAGCAGAGGAGCGCCGGGATCTGAACTGGCAGTGGCAGGGGGAGGCGGTTCATCTCTCTCTGGAGAGGGGGGGGAAGTTGTGGCTCAAATCGTCTCAACCGCTGGTGGTTCGGGCATTTCTCACCCGAGATGGTCGTGAGGAGGAGATCACTCCCGACCCTGCACCAACCGCGGTTTGGCGTGTCGATGGGGAGGAGCCACTTCGCTTTGCGCTCCATCCCCACCCGGAGGCAGAGGCAACCCCGCATCGACTTCAGCTCAGAGCAGTGGCGCTGCCGCAACAGCGAGAGGTAACGGCACTGCTCCCGGCAACTGCCGAGGTGCAGTGGCGGCTCCTGGATCGCACCGAAGCGGTGATCTCTACGGCGTCGGTTCAGTGGCAACCGGTCGCCTCCCCCTATGACTGGGTCGAGACTCCGCTGGGGCGTGGTCTCGCCTCGTTGCCGGAGATGGTCTATCTCCCATTACCACCTGAGGGGGCAGCGTTGGAGATCAGCGCCCCGGCACCACTGTGGATCGCGCTCGCCAACCGCCCTCCCGGACTGGTAAAAGAGAGCAAAGTACCGGAAGATGCTTACCCTTTCGCCGATGAGGGTCCGCTCCCGACATGGTTTACCTTGCGGCCGCAGGGGTGGCGTCAACGGCGTCAACAGGGAGATATGGTGCTTCTGCGGCAGCAGCCGGATCTCAATGAGACGGAAGAGTGGGGCGGTGAGCCGTGGCGCTGGCGCAGTTACTTCCCACAGGATGGCCACTCTGGCCGCTATCTTCTACTACCGCGGGCGGAGGGGGGAGAACCTCTCGCACCTGAGTTGCGTAGCTCCGGTTACCGACAGCTCCCACTCCACCGTCCATTGACTCTACGCTTGCTGGCAGAGCCGCATAGAGAGACGCTCACCCCACGCCTCATCTACCTTTGGCACGGTGCGCAGCAACAGCGGTGTCAACTTCGTCTCTATCGCGATGGTGAGCTCTGGTGGCAAGGTCCCGTTGTCGCCGGTTCGGGGGAGATCCTCCTCCCCTCAGTCGCTGTGGGTAGACATCAACTGCATCTCAAGTCGAAGTGTGACGGGGAGATGAAGCTGTTTCTAAGCAACGCCCCGGCACCGACAGAGATTCGCCGTTATGCTGAGCGGTTACAACCGGGGGTTCCCCTCACCTACGCGGTAGAGAAAGAGGATAGACCAGAGCCGCAGATCCTCTCGGCCCGAATCTACCATCGCAGGGGAGAGGCACAGCGGTCGCGTATTCGGATGACACTACAACCACAGCAGCGGCGAAAGGGGGAGACGCTCCGGGACTGGAGCTGGTTGTCTCGTCGCTACGATCTGCGACCACCACAAAAAGGGGAGCGGGATCAGGAGGCGATCGCCATCGCCACCCAGGCGTGGTCACTCGATCAGGGGGAGTTCTTCTCTATCCCCCTCGGCAGAGATCTTCCGCCCGGTAGCTATCGTCTAACTTTGACCCTGGAGGAGGGGCCGGGTCTCTACCTCACCCTGGGTGAGGCGGAAGGTGAGATCGGGCAGGGGCGTTTTCATTTTGTGGAGGGGGTTGAGGAGTGAACTACCGCCATCTTTCGGCACTGATGGTGCTGCTCTGGGTTGTCTCCCCCTCTCTTAGTGGCGGGGAGTGGTCTGCGATCGAACAGTGGTTAGAGCAGGATCAGGGGCGGGGCCGTTTTGTCGCCCCTACCCCACAAGAGCTGCAGCAGCTGCAGACGATCACCCTCCGTCTGTTACAGGATGAGGGGTTGGAG
>JADFYS010000242.1 GCA_015232955.1 Gammaproteobacteria bacterium | reverse complement strand
ACCATCACCATCGGCATCGTTATCGAGACTGTTGACAATGGTATCCCCGTCGATATCCGCAACCCCACTCTCATTTTTGAAGAGATCTTCATAGCTATCACAGAGGGTGTCGCCATCACTGTCACTACAAGGGGTTGTGCCGTCGTTTACCGTTTTAAGCAGTGTCGGGTCGATATCATTTTTAAGCGTGATGGGAACGATCTCACTTTCGCCACGCTCAATGGCATTTATCGTCTCGCTCTGCAGGGTGGTTTCACCCTTGAAAAACTGCACATCTTTGCCACCGCTCTCGACATAGGCGGCGATGGTGAAGGTGAGCGGTGCCACCTTGGGTACCTTAATATTCACTACGGTGTCACTGAGGACAAAGGCGTTGAGGGCACTGTCTACCTCAAACGCGCCGCTGTTAAACTGGCTGTTAATCACCTCTGCGGTATAGCCGGCAGCGGTGATTCCGGTACCGGTAAAGGTGAGGGTGACCTTACTTAGTCCGGGATAGGCAGCGGAGATCGCTTTGTGATAGCTGCGGCTCTCTCTCTTATGGTCGTGGTTGTGGGCTGACGATGCTCTCTGCTTCTGCTGGGTGTCACCGATCACCAGGGTTACCGCTGCCCCATCCCGATCCTGATAAAAATCACCACAGGAGATAAGCAGGAACAGGCTCATCAAAAAAGTAAGGAGTTGCATCATTTTATTCATTTTCAGTCACCTGTCTGTGCTTTATTCACGATAAGATTGTTTGGCAATGTTGCCCAGTAAGCTGCCTTACGCCACTACAGTCCGGGGATTGTGACACCAATTGGCAGATTAACACTTCCGGGGTTTGTCGTGGGTGGTGTGGTTGGCGTCGGATCAAATACCGGTGCTGCCTCTGGCTCCGGTTCAATCAACACCGGCTGTTCGGGTTCAGGCTCCGGTTCTGTCGGGGTCACTATCGGTTGTTCCGGCTCTGGTTCTGTCGGGGTCACTACCGGTTGTTCTGGCTCCGGTTCTGTAGGAACAACCACCGGCTCAGCCGGCGTGGGTTCTGAAGGCGCCGGCTCTTCACGCTGCTGCAGTTCGCTGTCAGTCACTACCGGCTCAGTCACCACAAACTCTCTGCTAACCTCTTGTTGCACCGTCGCCTGTAGCTCCTCTTCGAGGGTGATAGGTGCAATCTGCTCCTTTTCTTCTGCCGCATCTTCAAACTGCTGAGATGCCCCCCTATCCTCGGCCAACTCCTGCTTGTTCTGGATCTTTTCCTCCATGAGTTCAATCAAGAGGGCGCTTGCCTCACCTTCGCTCGCAAAAGCGTTGGCGTCCATCGTCTCTTCCAGCAGTTCTGTGATTACAATCTCACGCTCTTCTAGCGAACTCTGTATCGCGAAGGACTCTACAACGGGTGCAGGGGTCTCTACTGCACCACTCTCAGTAGGCGTTCTCTGCTCCTCTCCGCCGCTCTCCTTTTCAATTGCACTCTCTTCCTCTTCGCCCTCGTTGGTCTGATCGGTTGCCACCTCTTCTTCAGCCTCACTACCACTATCGGTCTGAGTTTTACGCTCACGAATGATTTGACGAAGTGTCTGAGTGGGCGCGATATAGGCGGGTGGTGTGGGTGGTTCCCCCTCCTGCACCAGGGTGTAGGTATCTTTTACTATGTCGACCGAAGTTCCAATTTCGGGGTTGGCATTCGTGACCTCGGTGGTTCCATCCTGGCCGCGAACACCGGTCGTCCCTTCAGTGCTATCGTGGTAGACCGTATTATCGGTACCGCGAACACCAGCAACCGCTACCGGGGTCTTGATTCTGAAGTGGCTGTTTTGCCCCAACTGTTTTCCTACCATCGAACGGAGCCACCCTTTGGCGAGGCTGACAGAGGTCTGGCTCTCACCACTATTGACATAGGCTTCACTAATGGTCATCTCACTATCGGGACCAATCATTAGCACGCTCTCATCCGTGAGCAGTAGCTTGACCTGACCGTCAATGGATGTCTCGATCTGATCGTTGACTTGAATGGGAAGTTGCTGTCGTATCGGCTCTCTACTACCATCACTGGTACGAAGAACATCGGAGTCTCCGGTAAACGAGATGACCCGTCCCGCAAGCTCGGCAAGAACAGGTCCCGGTGCGAGAATAAGTAGAAGGAGAGTAAGGCTGGGATAGAGTTTTCTTTGCATTAGATTTTCCACCGTAGATTGGCACTGACAATCTGTCGTTGATAGGTGTATTCACTCTCACTGGAGTTATTATCCGTGATGGTGACAAGGCCTTCGAGCGTGAGGCGCTGACCAAGAGAGAGCGTGGAACCCAGGTTGAGTGAGATGTTTTTATCACGACGCTCTAGCGGGTTATCACGATACTTTTTCTCTCCATAAGTTACGCCTCCCGCCATCTGCGCCTTGCCATAGACAAAACGGATATCGGCACTCACGCCACCACCAGAGTAGTTATTAATCTCATCATTGGTGCTGTTATTGACAAGATTGACCGCGATGCCATAGAGCCTCTCCTTGTGCTTCAAGCTGTGACGGTAAGAGAGGTAGCTGCTTTTACCGTCATAGCTATCGAGATCTGCTTCTGGGAGGTAGTCATTCTGACTCCAACTCATCTGAATGAGGGAGGTCTGATCCGGCCATGGCTTAAAGCTGTAGTAGGGGCTGATACTCTGATTTTTTAGATAGTCATCACCACCCAGCCAGCTCTTGCCGAAGTTATACTCCACCCCGGCAAAGATCCCCTGATGGTAGTAGCGGTAGTCGGCAACCATTCCGATACGGCGGGTATCAAAGTCTTCAGAAATCTGGCTATCACTATGGCTACTGCTGCTTAGTTTTACCCCCGCTCGGCCACGGTGAGGTCCCTGCTGATAGAGGGTATAACGACCATCGGCTCCGAGAGAGATTCGCCAATCCTCTTTATCTGTTTCGGGTTCCGTTCCCGCCTGAAGATGATCGGGTTGGATCGTGACATTGGTGTCGTAACTCAGCCCGGCCATGGTGTTGAGACTCCAGGGTTTATCCCGAACCATCGCTGCAGTGGCCTTATCACGAAGGATGTCGACTTGGGGTTGGTAGGGGGAGTCAGGGTATCTTTTTGAGTACCCCTCCCCCTCTGTAGTCACTTCACGGTACCCCTTCTGCTGGTAGAGGATGCCCAACCTCAGATAAGCGGCGGCAGCGGCCAACCCCCTGTTGGCAGCAATCACCGGCTGCAGATGTTGCAGTGCCTGTTCCAGCTGCTGCTGTTGGCGGAGGGAGATGGCGAGATAGTAGTGACCACGAAGATGTTCCGGGCTATTCGCAACGACCTGCTGTAACAGAGTGATCGCTTCAGTATAGTTTCGTTGGCGATAGTGAATATACCCCAACTCATAACGGGCTCGGGTAGCCACTGCGGGGTTGTTGAGCGCCTGTTGTAGATACTGCCGAGACTCATCATATTGCCCAAAATGGCTCAACATCAGCCCAACATAGAAGCTGGCAACAGTATCCTCGGGGTTTAGGGCAACCGCCTCGCGGAAGTAGGCTAATGCCGCCTCGTGATTCCCCTGCTGCAGTTCTGAAACCCCCTGAGTTTTTCGAACCTCAGCAGTGGTTACACTGCTGGCTGCCTGGACCGCATGCGGGGAGAGATTAAGCGCCATCAGCAGCACAGTGGTGGTCATAGCGCTGCCGGGTGTCATGGATTGTCGTGTCATTCTGATATCTTGTTCCTATAACTGAGTCTATAGCTTAAAGCCAAACTGAATCCCAGCGGCTTGATGCCGGTGGGTTGATACAGTTCACCAGAGTGAGGAGCGTTCCTCTTTGGAATAGCCACACTTCTGATGTAACCGTTCAGACCCCCCTGCTTTTTTAACCCTCACCCCTACCCTCTCCCGCTGGGAGAGGGAGATCAGGTGAT
>JADFYS010000241.1 GCA_015232955.1 Gammaproteobacteria bacterium | reverse complement strand
CAGACTGGGTAGATAGATAAATTCGGCTTTTTCCCCGATCAGGGTGATATTGACCTCGGGGTCAAGTGCCCGCACCCGCTGCAGGGCGGTGACTGCTGCAAAGCCGGTACCGAGAATGGAAATTTGAATCACGCTATGCACTCCTTCATTCTAAAATCGTAACCATTCAACCCCCCCCTCACCCCTACCCTCTCCCGCTGGGAGAGGGAGATCAGGTGATGGGGTCTGAACAGTTACCTAAAATCTGTCTGGTTAAGTGGGCACTAGCCCACCCCACGCTCAGTTGGAGGCCATCATCGCCGCCATCTTCTCTGCGTTAGGGGCTTCCACTACCCCCCGTTCGGTAACAATCACATCCACCAGAGA
Source organism: Gammaproteobacteria bacterium (assembly GCA_015232955.1). Lineage (GTDB taxonomy): Bacteria > Pseudomonadota > Gammaproteobacteria > Thiohalomonadales > Thiohalomonadaceae > JADFYS01. Next base: position 3,543 of record JADFYS010000241.1, on the reverse strand, counting down.
GGCCGGTGTGATATCAAAAACCGGATTCCACGCCTGACACCCCTTCGCTGCAACACGGGTACCGAAGCTGTTGAGCAGCTCCTCTCCACTGCGCTCTTCAATCGGGATCTCATCCCCGCTCGTCAGTGCCATATCGACAGTAGAAGTGGGCGCCACCACCATCATTTTCACGCCGTAGTGACGGGCGAGGATTGCGACGCCGCAGGTTCCGATCTTATTGGCAACATCCCCATTGGCGGCGATCCGATCCGAACCGACCACCACCCAGGAGACCTCTCCCTGTTGCATCAGCCGTGCTGCTGCCCCCTCGGCGATAAGGGTCACCGGGATTCGGTCGTGAACCAGCTCCCACGCGGTCAGTCTCGCCCCCTGCAGCCAGGGCCGGGTCTCATCGGCAAAGACCCTCTCAATCCGCTGTTCGGCATAGGCGGAGCGAATCACCCCCAGTGCGGTGCCATAACCGCCGGTCGCCAGGGCACCAGCATTACAGTGGGTGAGAACCGCACCACTGCCGCGAGCAATTAACGCCGCCCCCATCCGCCCCATAAGGTGGTTATTGGCAATATCATCCTCGTGGATCTGCTGCGCCCGCTGCAGCAACAGGGAGACCGGATCGCTATCTGCCTCTACTTCTGCCATCACCCGCCCCATCTCCGCCAACGCCCAATTAAGATTGACCGCCGTTGGCCGGGCTTGGGCGAGGTGACAGATATCCTCCTCCACCTGCAGTCTCCAGTGGTTTCGTCCCTGCTCAACCGCCCGTTTCGCCGACAGCACCACACCATAAGCGGCACTAATGCCGATGGCTGGCGCTCCGCGCACCACCATCTCACGAATGGCGGTGGCCACCGCTTCTGGTTGGTGGTAGAGCATATACTCCTCTCGCTGCGGGAGCAGACGCTGGTCGAGGAGTTGCAGGGCGCCATCTTTCCAGATGACCGGGCGAATCGTATCGTACATCGAGTATTCCCTTATGGGGTTTGTAGCCCTTGCCAGAAGTTGGAGTCGCGGGCAAGAAAGTCGGAGATGGGGATATAGTGGGAACCATCGCAAGAGAAGTTGAGGCCGATAATGCCATTAAAGATATTAATCGAGCCGCCACGAAGGTAGATGGTACTGTCAATCATCCGCAGATGGACAAAGGTGTCGAGCACCTGACGAATGCTCTCTGCTGCGATTAACGCCTCTGACGGATAGGGGCGCATCGGATAGGCGAGGCAGGTATCGGGATCGAGCAGCTGCTCAATGTTGAGCAGACGATAGCGAAAGGGATCGTCAACATGCCATAGTGTGAGTCGACTGCTCGAGAAGTGGATCTTGGAGTGAAACACCCCGCGATCGATCATCAGCTCTTCTACCACCGGCAGTACCTTATCGATATCGGCATCGAGCAGACTCTCAAAACGACTCTGCTTAAAAAGGGTTCCACGAATCGCCGGGTCCCCTTTCAATTGCCGCCAGGTGGTGGTCTCCTGATAGAGTTCACGCGTCAGCGGGAGAGCACGAAGATCAAAATCTGCCCCCAATATCCCCAGCAGCTGCCCCCCTTCGTCCACAATCTGCTGTATCGCTGTCACCGAGGGTCGGTTCTCGCGCAAGCTAATATACGCTTCTGACAAAAGCAGCCCCCCTTTGGGAATTGCCTCTAACATATAGGGTCTGGTGGAACGGTCACGCCCAATCTCGGTCACATTGAGACCCTCTTTGGATGCGGTTGCAGAGATCTGCACCGCTTGCGGATTCAGGGCGTAGAGAAACTTGACCCACGGGATCTCATTGATCGCCAGTTGCAACTGCTCGGCCATCACCTCTTGATCTCCCCAGTGAGCAGCAAGACGGACTGCCAGTCGCCCCAGAGGGTCCACTAACATATTGATTAGCGATGCCCGTTGGCGGGCGATACTTTTATCCAGAGGCGTTGTCATGGTGAGGTTGTGCGGTTCAATTTGGGTAGAGACAAAAAACTTTTTGAGGAAACGGCAAAAATGGAAGCGATCACTGGAATAATCCGCGATAATACGCCAATTATTGGTAAGAAAGAAGTCAAATAACCCTGTGAATAGTTCTGAAAACCCGAAATCTGTGTCAACCTCAACCCTCATCCCTCAACCCACTGCCACCACCAATACCGCCTCTTTTGTGCAGTGGTTTCGCTGTGCGACCCCGTATATCAACACCTTCCGCAACCGCACCTTTGTCATCACCTTTGGTGGCGAGATGCTGACCGATGATCAGTTTCCCCATCTGGTGGAAGATCTGGTTCTGCTCAACAGTCTTGGAGTACGCCTGGTGCTGGTCTATGGGGCGCGACCGCAGATTGATCGCCTGTTGCAGCAGCGGCAGATTACGGCTGAGGTGATTAACGGTATCCGCCTCACCACAGACCAGGCGCTAAACTGTGTCAAGGACGCCAGCGCTTCGGTTCGGGTGGAGATCGAGAGCCGCCTCTCGATGGGGATGTTTAACACGCCGATGGCCGGCTCCCATATTACCGTCACCAGCGGTAATTTTGTCACCGCCAAACCGGTTGGAGTTCGTGACGGAATCGACTATCAGCACACCGGTGAGGTGCGCAAAGTCGACGCTAAAGCGATTCGCAACCTTCTGGACCACGGCTCAATCGTCCTCCTCTCCCCACTCGGTTACTCCCCCACCGGTGAGATCTTTAATCTGTCGGCGGAAGATGTCGCCACCTTCACCGCTGCGACTATTGGTGCTGATAAGCTGATTACCCTCATTGACGGTGACGGTATCCCCGATGCGAAAGGTGCTCTCATTCGCGAACTAAAACTGGATGAGGCGGAGAGTCGACTCAGAGAGATGAGTACCGTTAATGAGGATCTGGCGAAGACCCTGTTAAGTGCCATCTACGCCTGTAACCACGGAGTTCAGCGCAGCCACATCATCAATCGTCACCGTGATGGTGGTCTGTTACTGGAACTCTTCACCCGTGACGGGATCGGCACCCTGATCAGTCCCGAGCGCTATGAAGTGACGCGCAAGGCGACGATTGAGGATGTGGTCGGAATCCTCGATCTGATCCGCCCTCTGGAGGAGGAGGGGGTTCTGGTACGCCGCTCCCGTGAGATTCTCGAGACCGAGATCGACCACTTCACCGTCACCATCCGCGATCAGACCATTATCGCCTGTGCTGCGCTCTACCCCTTCTCCAAAGAGCAGTTTGCCGAAATTGCCTGCCTGGTAGTCCACCACGACTACCAGAAAGCGGGAAGAGGCAATCAGCTGTTGCAGCACATGGAGCAGGAGGCGAAAAAGCTGAAAACTAAAGAGATCTTTGTCCTCACCACCCACACCGGCCAGTGGTTTCAGGAGCGGGGATTTAAAGGGGGAACCCTCAAGGGGCTGCCTTTAGATCGCCAGCAACTCTATAACTATCAGCGAAGATCGCGGGTTTTTATCAAGAAGATCTAACCGCGGTATAAGCCAATGTCATTAAGTTAAGGGAGGGGATCTCCGCTACCCGATTGGCGGGACGCCGTAAACCCATCCATGGGGGCTTGACGATGGCGTCCATGCCATCGA
>JADFYS010000240.1 GCA_015232955.1 Gammaproteobacteria bacterium | reverse complement strand
CAAGTATCTGGCATGATCATTAGCGTGAAATACATTTCATAATCGAGGGTGACGCCGCACCATTCATGCAAGTTAGGCCAATGTTTTGAGGGCCGACAACGCCCTCTGTCTCTAATTTAAACTCTGGCATAACTCCTGCTTTAATTTCACTAAACCTGAAATTTACCATTGAGTGACAAATTTTTGCCGCTCTTAACCAAGGAGAGATTGCCATGCACCCAGCACTCTGGATTGCAAAATCGGGAGTTGATGCCCAACAGACACGAATGGGGGTCATCTCCAATAACCTCGCCAACGCCAGCACCAACGGTTTTAAACGCGACCGTGCCATTTTTGAAGATCTGATCTATCAGAATGTGCGTCAGGCCGGTGCCCAATCGAGTCAGGACACCCTTCTCCCCAGTGGTTTGATGACCGGTACCGGGGTGAGGACGGTCGCTACGGCGAAACTTCATACCCAAGGTGGACTCAATCAGACCGGAAACTCGATGGATCTGGCGATTCAGGGGCGAGGCTTTTTCCAGATCCTCCGCCCGGACGGTACTTTTGGTTATACCCGTGACGGGGCGTTTCAGCTCGATGCCAATGGTCAGATGGTCACCTCTAACGGTTACGCCCTTGAGCCGGCGATTACCGTCCCCCAGACTGCTGTATCGATGACCGTAGGAACCGATGGTGTGGTGACCGCCTATGAAGCGGGAAATACCGCCCCCACCACCCTTGGTACCCTCACTCTGGTCGATTTTGTCAACCCCTCTGGTCTGCAGCCAACAGGTGAAAACCTCTTTGTCGAGACCGCGGCCAGTGGCGCGGCGCTGGTAGGTAATGCCGGAGCCAACGGTTACGGTTCGATTCAGCAGGGGGCGATTGAAGGCTCCAATGTTAATGTGGTGGAGGAGTTGGTGAGCATGATTGAGAGTCAACGCGCCTATGAGATGAACTCCAAATCGATATCTGCGGCGGATCAGATGCTGCAGTACATCAGTAATCAGCTTTAGGGGTAGATGATGAAACCGTTGAACTGTTCAGAAAGAGGACGGGTAACCACTTCGTTGATCCTGTTGGCGGTGATGGCGGCGAGTGGCTGCTCTGGTCTTGCCAACCGTCCAAAACCGGTCCACGATCCCAAATTTGCCCCGGTATTTCCCGAGCCGGTACCGAAGTCGGTCAATAGTATCGGCTCTATTTATCAACCCGGGGCCGGGGTGATGCTGTTTGAGGACTCCAAGGCGCATCGCGTTGGTGATCTCCTCACCGTCGAGCTGTCAGAGCGGACCAACGCCTTTAAGACCGCGACCACCGCCACCGGCAAAAAATCGACAGTGGCGCTGCCGGCACCGACCCTCTTCGGGGGCAATGTGACCCTGAATGGTGAGAACATTCTTAATAGCTCCGTCACAGGGGATACCTCATTTTCCGGTGATGGCTCCAGCAGTCAGAGTAATAGCCTCTCGGGAAATATCACCGTAAGTGTGGTCGAGGTGTTGCATAATGGCAATCTTGTGATTCGGGGAGAGAAGTTGGTCACCCTCAATCAGGGGGATGAGTTTATTCGCATCGCGGGAATTGTCCGCCCTGCAGATATTAGCGTCGCCAACACCATCGCCTCGGCCAAGATCGCCAATGCCGAGATCATCTACGGTGGTGACGGGGTATTGGACAGTGCCAACGACATGGGGTGGATCACCAAATTCTTTAATAGTGGCTGGTGGCCGCTATAGTTGCATTGTTACAGCTTAGGAGTAGGTCATGAAGAGAATAGCAGGCTGGATGGTAGTGATGCTGCTGCTGGTGAGCGAAAGTGTAGTGGCAGAGCGGCTGAAGGATATCGCCTCAATTGCCGGGGTGCGCAACAACCAGCTGCTCGGTTACGGACTGGTGGTGGGGCTGGATGGTAGCGGGGATCAGAGCGAATTTACCATTCAGAGTCTGAAGAGTATGCTCTCACGCCTCGGGGTGGCGCTGCCTCCGGATATCGACCCCAAGACCAAAAATGTTGCGGCGGTGACGGTGACGGCCACCCTGCCACCTTTCATCAAGCCGGGACAGACGCTGGATATCACCGCCTCCTCTATCGGCAGCGCCAAGAGTCTTCGTGGTGGTACGCTGTTAATGACCCCGCTCAAGGGGATTGATGGTCAGATCTACGCCCTGGCTCAAGGAAACCTGGTGGTGGGGGGACTCGGAACCGGGGGCAATGACGGCTCTAAGCCCTCTCTTAATATTCCCAGCGTCGCCAGAATTCCCGGAGGGGCAACGGTAGAGCGCTCGGTGCCGACCGCTTTTGCCAGCGGCAACAGCCTGATCTACAACCTCAATAACCCCGACTTTACAACGGCACACCGTCTGGTGAAAGCGATTAACGGATATCTGGGAGAGGGGACGGCAAAGGCGATCGACGCCTCCTCGGTTCGGGTGGGTGCCCCTAAAGATAGCGGACAACGGGTCTCATTCCTCTCCCTGCTGGAGAATCTGGAGGTGGAGTCTGCCGCCTCTGCGGCAAAGATTGTCGTCAACTCGCGTACCGGTACGGTGGTGATTAGTGAAAATGTGCGGGTGATGCCTACCGCCATCACTCATGGCAACATGACGGTGACCATTCTTGAAGATAACAAAGATACAGCGGTACTCGCCGAAGCCGATATCAAGGCGCAACAGGGGGATCAACGGATGTTTCGTTTCGCCCCCGGGGTAGAACTAAGAGATATTGTCAATACTGTCAATCAGGTCGGGGCGTCGCCCGGGGATCTGATGGCGATCCTTGAAGCGCTGAAAGAAGCTGGGGCGTTACGGGCTGAGTTACTCGTAATCTGAATGGTGATAGATTGATGAATAACTCCTCCTCTCTTAACCTGCAGCGAGCCTCTCTCTACACCGATTTCCAGGGGCTGAACGAACTGAAACGGGGGGCACGAGACCACTCCCGAGAGGCGCTGACAGAGGTTGCCAAACAGTTTGAAGCGATATTCATGCAGATGATGCTGAAGAGCATGCGTGACGCCTCGCAGGTGGATGGACTACTTGATAGTCAGCAGGGGGATGTTTATACCGACATGTATGATAAACAGCTCACCAACAACCTCAGCGGTCAGGGGGGAGGAATGGGGCTGGCAGATGTCATTGTGCGGCAGCTGGAGCAGACCCTGCCTCCAGAAGAGAGAGCGCAGCAGGATGAAGGGGGGCAAGAGCGTCTATCTCAACTCTCCGCTCTGCCTCCCCGGGGTGACGCCGCGTTCTCTCTTCTCCCCCCCTCTTCAAAGGAGGTGAAGAGAGAGGAAGAGCGGGTTGAGGCGATCTCCTCGGAGCTCTCTCTGGATGAAGCGGTGCAAGAGCCGGTAGAGCCGCAGTTTGCAACTACAGAAGATTTTGTCCATCAGCTGCTACCTCTGGCACAGAAAGCGGGGAAGGCGCTGGGTTTAGATCCGGATCTTCTTCTGGCACAGGCAGCGCTTGAGACCGGTTGGGGGAAAAAGGTGATTCGGAGTAGTGTCGATGGCAGCAACAGCTATAACCTTTTTAATATCAAGGCGGATGAGCGCTGGGACGGAGACGCTATTGCCAAACAGACTCTGGAGTTCAGAGGGGGCGTCGCGCAGCGTGAAAGGGCTTCGTTTCGCGCCTATAGCGGTTATGAAGAGAGCTTCAACGACTATGTGAGCTTTCTCAGGAGCAACCCCCGTTACCAGGAGGCGCTGCAACAGGTGGGAGATCCCCACCGCTATCTTACCGAACTGCACCGTGCCGGTTACGCCACCGATCCCGACTATGTCACCAAGATAGAGCGAATCCTGGAGCGGGATATTTTTAGTGATGACGCCCTGTTGGCGTTAAAGACACGCTAAGTTTTCAACCTAACTTGCATGAATGGTGCGGCGTCACCCTCGATTATGAAATGTATTTCACGCTAATGATCAT
>JADFYS010000023.1 GCA_015232955.1 Gammaproteobacteria bacterium | reverse complement strand
GTTATCAATCCCCCATGGACGGGTTTACGGCGTCCCGCCAATCGGGTAGCGGACATCCCCACCCTTAACTTAATGACACTGGTCGCTTACAGGGTCATTAATACCTCTTTCTGGCCATTAAGTTCCAGGTAGATGTTGTCAAGCTGCTGCTTGCTGGTTGCGGTGATGGTGACGGTAACTGCGGCGTAGTTGCCATTTTTACTCTCTCTCGTTTTGACCGATTCACTTTTGAGGTTAGGGACATGTTTCTCGATAATTGAGGTGATGAGTTGTTCAAAGTCACCCTCCGCTTTTGCCCCCATCGCTTTGATTGGGAATTGACAGGGGAACTCGAAGAGCGTCTCTTCATCGCTCTGTTGTGGGGTGACCACGCTATCGACCGGGGTGCTCATCAATCGGCTTCTCCTCGGATAAATGACTGTTTATATTGCTGGTAGAGTGTCGATAACTGTTGCCAGCGAGGTCCGGGGTTGCCGTCGCCTACAGGGGTGTGGTTGAGTGCGGTGACAGGGACCAGCTCTTTTGTTGAGCTGGTAACCCAGATCTCTTCGGCGTGGTGGAGTTCATCACGATCTATTGCTCTGACTTCATAAGGGATCTGGTGCCTCTGGCAGAGTTCGATCACGATGTCGCGGGTGATTCCGGGGAGAATCAGGTTTGAGTTTGGTGGGGTCATTACGACGCCACTGTTGACCAGAAAGAGGTTGCTCGCAGCCCCCTCTGTAACTTCATTGTCGCGAATCATGATCGCCTCCCCACACCCCTCATCAACCGCTTGCTGCCGGAGGAGGATATTGGGGAGGAGGGCGATGGATTTAATCTGACACAGTTTCCAGCGAATATCCTCAACGGTGATGGCAGCGATCCCTTTTGTCCCCTGTATTGGAGGGAGGGGTTGCGTCATGGCAAATAGAGTCGGCTCTGTTTTTTCCGGAAAACGGTGGTCTCTGGGGGCGGGACCACGGGTGATCTGGAGGTAGAGCGAGAGGTCACCACCGCCGTTCTTGGCGACGAGTGTGGTCAGGATCTCTTGCCACGCTTCTGGGGAGAGAGGCGGGTCAAGGCGGATCCCGTTCAGACTCTGTTGCAGTCGCTGCAGGTGTTGGTGAAGACGAAAAAGGCGACCGTTGTAGATCGGAATCACCTCATAGACGCCATCACTGAAGATAAATCCGCGATCCAGAACCGATATTTTGGCCTCCGCCAGAGGGAGGTAAGCGCCATTAAGAAAGACTGTCATCTCGGGTTCCTATTCAAACAGCATCAGGATGTGATCTTTGATCTTCTGAAAGATCCCCCCTTCGGTAACACTCTGCAGAGCGATAAGGGGCAGGCTCTTAATCTGTTCGCCGTTGAGTTGGAGGATGACCGTTCCCACGCGATCTCCGGCGGCGATAGGGGCGATGAGTGTCTTCTCGACCGAGATCGACGCTTCGAGATTTTCATACTCGCCCCGAGGAAGGGTGACGATCATCTCTTGATCGAGACCCAGGGAGATCTGCTCTTGGGATCCCTTCCAGACACGGACCTCTTTAAGGGTCTGCTGCGGGCTGTAGAGTCGGTGCGATTCATAAAAGCGGAAGCCGAAATTGAGCAGCTTCTGGCTCTCTTGTGCTCTGCTGCGACTGCTACTGGCGCCCATGACTACGGTGATCAGTCGCATCTCATCCCGTAGGGCAGAAGAGACCAGGCAGTAACCCGCAGCCTCGGTGTGTCCGGTCTTGATTCCGTCGACGGTTTCGTCATTAAAGAGTAGTTTATTGCGGTTTTTCTGGGTAATTTTGTTAAAGGTGTACTCTTTTTGGGAGTACCAGTTGTACTCTTCCGGGAAGTTGCTAATGAGGGCGCGGGCGAGTAGCGCCATGTCATAGGCGGTGGTGTAGTGGTTCTCAGCGGGAAGTCCGGTGCTGTTCATGAAGTGGCTATCCTTCATTCCCAGTTCGGCTGCGTGTTGATTCATGAGGGAGGCGAAAGAGTCTTCACTTCCTGCGACATGCTCTGCCAGAGCGACACTGGCATCATTGCCCGACTGAATGACCATCCCTTTGATTAGATTTTCGACGGTCACCCGCTTATCCACTTCGATAAACATTTTTGAGCCGGGGGTTTTCCACGCCTTGCTACTGATCAGCACATCGTCGCTCAGTGAAATTTGACCGCTGTGGAGCTCATAGAAGATGACATAGCCGGTCATGATTTTGGTCAGGCTGGCGGGTTCAAGCCGTTTGTGACTCTGTTTTTCGGTGATGGTCTGGCCGCTCAGGGCATCGATCATAATGTAACTGGTTGCCGCGGGTCGTGGCGGGGAGGGGGTGACTTTGGGGGCAGCCGTTGCGCTGGAGAGGGGGAAGATCGTGAAGAGGAGAAAGAGTATCGATTTCAGCATAGTATCTCTATTTCAATAGTGGTTGTAGGGAGTGTTATAGAGTTATAAGTTAGGGGATAACCCGGGATGAGGTGACCCCAATGGCTCCAAGGTTCTCTTGTGTTTTCAAAAGCTGCTGCTCGTCTTGAAAAGGGCCGATGCGGACGCGGTAGACGGTGGTGTCGGCAGAGGGGGGCTCGAGGATGGAGACCGGCCCTATTTTGAGATCCGAGATCAGCTGTCTTATCTTTTCGGCATTCTCCTGACTGCTAAACGCCCCTGCCTGGAGATGGAATGGATAAGGGGGGGAGGGGATCCCATCTGCTGTCGGGCCAGTCGCGGACGGTGAAGGTGTAACCGGGGGGGACTCTGTGGTCACCTCCGTTACTGTTGTGGGGCTAGAGGCGGTTTCTGATTCGCCTAGGAGAGGATCCCGGTTGGCGGGGATTGAGCTGCTGTCATCAACCAGAGGGGTGACCACAGGTGTGCTGTTCTCCAGTTTGGCGGCGGTAATCACACTCCCATCGGCAGCAAGGGGCACCGGCTCTGGAGGGGGGGTCGTCACCAGTGGCTGGGTTGGGGTGGTGATCGCTTCAAGGCGAACCCGGGTCGTTCCCTGATCAGCAAATCCGAGTCGGATCGCCGCGGCATAGGAGAGATCGACGATCCTGTTTTTGACAAAGGGGCCGCGGTCGTTGACGCGGATGATGGTACTTCTGCCATTTTCGAGGTTGGTCACCCGGAGATAGGTGGGGAGTGGAAGCTGCTTATGGGCGCCACTCATGGCGTACATATCGTAGCGTTCACCGTTGGAGGTCTCTCTTCCATGGAACTTGCTCCCATACCAGGATGCGACCCCCTCCTGAATGAAGCCCCGATTATCTTTCAGAACCTGATAGATCTGACCATCGACCTCATAACTCTCCATGTTTCCCTTTGGACTAAAGGGTTCATAGATCGGCTCTAACTCGCCGGGGTCGCTGTAGGCGGTGGAGCCAGGACCATCTCTCGACTCTACCTCTGGTGGAGCAGGGGGGAGGGTGCTACAAGCCGCAAGGAGAAGAAATGGAAGGGGGAGGAGGCTGGGGCGAAGGGGATGCATTGCTCTATTGTACAACAGTGAGCGTTGCGGCTGAACGGATCGCTTCACTCAGCTGGAAAACTGCCATTGCGTAGAGCGGGCTATGGTTGTACCGGGTGATGACATAGAAGTTGTCGAAGACGACCCAGTGCTCCTCACCCTGTTGCTGTTTGAGGGCGATCAGGGCGACATCTTCCCCCTTGGGGGGGATGGTCCAGGTGGGGATCACCCCGAAGCGTTGGAGCTGGTTGACCGGGATTGAGGGTTGATACCCCTTCTCAAGCAGGGGGAGGTGGAGGTTGTCTGCCACCTTGGCGCGAACGGCAACTGCACCTCCCTGTCGCCACTGATGGCGTTTGAAGTAGTTGGCGACACTGCCAATGACATCCTCTACACTCTGCCACAGGTCGCGGTGGCCGTTGCCATCAAAATCGATGGCGTACTCGCGAAAACTACCGGGGATAAACTGCGGCATCCCCATCGCCCCGGCGTAGGAGCCTTTGAGCTGGAGTGGCTGCAACTGCTCCTCTCTTGCCATTAACAGATACTGTTCCAGCTGTTTGCGAAAGAAGGGGGCCCGTTTGGGGTAGGCAAAGGCGAGGGTAGAGAGGGCGTCAATCACCCGGTAGCTGCCGCTATGTTGTCCGTAGCGGGTCTCGACACCGATAATTGCGGTGATAATCTCGGGAGGAACCCCAAACTTCTCTTCCGCCCGCTGCAGTGTCTCGCGCTGCTGCCGTAAAAACGCCACCCCCTCTGTAATCCGTTTCTGGTTGAGAAATATGGGGCGGTACTGGTACCAATCTTTCCCTTCAGCGGGGCGGGAGATGGCGTCGATGATCTTCTGCTGATATCGCGCTTGTGAGAAGAGCTGCTGTAGCTGTTCCGCGTCGAACTGATGGCGGTTGACCATCTCATCGATAAACTGCAACACATCTTCCCGGGCGATGGAGCTCTGGGGAGCGGCATCGATCCGCAGGGGAAGTGTGAGAATGATCAGGGGGAGGAGCCACGCAAAGTTAAACAATGAACCCGGAAACGGCAACAGGCGTCGCGGGAGCAGAGGGTTCGTGGGTGAAGCGGAAGTGGTGGCTGGGGATGGTTTAGGCATTGGTCAGTAGTTTACGGTGAGTGTGGATGGACATAAGGATACCGAAAGAGGCCATCAAGGTCACGATCGAACTGCCACCATAGCTAATAAGAGGCAGAGGCAGCCCGACCACCGGGAGGAGGCCGATCACCATTCCGATATTGACCGAGACATAGATAAGAAAAGTCATGGCGAGGGCGCCCCCAAGCAGGCGGGCAAAGGTCGTCTGGGCCTGACTTGCGATGTAGAGGCCGCGAAGGACGATGGTGAGGTAGAGAATCAGGAGGAGGATCACTCCAAATAGGCCGAACTCCTCACAAAAGACGGCAAAAATGAAGTCGGTGTGGCGCTCAGGGAGGAATTCGAGGTGGGACTGGGTTCCGTTGAGCCACCCCTTGCCAAAAACACCCCCGGAGCCGATGGCGATCTTGGATTGAATGATGTGGTAACCACTGCCGAGGGGGTCACTTTCGGGGTTAAACAGGGTCATCACCCGCTGTCGCTGATAATCGTGCATCCCGAAGATCCAGAAGAGGTAGACCGAGGGGAGCAGCAGGAGGGAGAGTACGCCAATCAAATGCCACTGCAGACCGGCGAAGAGGAGGACAAACACCCCGGAGCTGGCGATCAGGAGGGCGGTACCGAGGTCGGGCTGTTTAAGGATAAGGAGTGTAGGAAGCAGGCAGAAGAGGGCGCTCACCAGAGTATGTCGTCCCCACGGTGGGAGCGGCTTTTCGTGGAGATACCACGCGATGACCATCGGAACTGCCAACTTCATAAACTCCGATGGCTGGAGACGAACTAGACCTAAATCCAACCAGCGTTGTGCCCCCTTGCCGATGGTGCCGAGAAGAAGGACGAGCATGAGGAGGATGGTGGCGAAGGTAAAGATCGATAGACTCCAGCGCTGGAGTGCGGCGGGGGGGATCTGTGCCAGCAGCACCATCACCAAAAAGGCGAGGGCGAGACGGCTGACCTGCTTCTGAATCATCTCCATATCTTGGTTGGATGCGCTATAGAGCACCAGCAGTCCGACCGCAGAGAGAAGCAGCAGCTGTAGCAGTAGTAACAGATCGAGGTGGAGCCGCTGCTGAATAAAGTCTTCTGCAGAGGCTAGCCTCATTTTAGGTGAACCGGTAGGGTCATGGTGCGTCTCTCTCCGTCATAGGGTTGAGGTAGGCCTGAATCACCTCGGCTGCGACCGGAGCTGCGGTGCTGCCGCCACCGCCACCATTTTCGACAATGACCGCTACCGCTATCTGGGGAGCGTCTGCTGGGGCGTAGGCGATAAATAGGGCGTGGTCACGAAGCCGCTTCTCGAGATCGGCCGCGACATACTTCTCATCCTGTCCCAGACCAAACACCTGTGAAGTTCCGGTCTTTCCGGCAATGGTGTAGTGGATCCCGTGACTAATACGGCGGGCAGTGCCCTGATCACTGTGAATGACGGCGATCATCGCCTCCTGAATTCGTTGCAGATTGAGCGGTGTTAGCGGTGAGATCCCTGTTGTCGGTTGCGCTCGTTGTCCGGGGAGGAGTCGATACCCCTCCTTGGATTGAGTTTCAACGGCTCGAACTACCTGCGGTTGGTAACGGATACCGCTGTTGGCAAGGGTGGCAACGGCATTGGCCAGCTGTATAGGGGTGGCGAGAAAGAACCCCTGACCGATACCGGTATTGAGGGTCTCACCGGGAAACCACCCCTCGTTTTTCGCCGTTTTTTTCCATTCCCGACTTGGAACCAGCCCCGGGACATCCCCTCCAATGTCGATGGCGGAAGAGGTACCGAAACCAAACTGGTGCATATAGTCCGAGATGTGGTCGATCCCCAGTTTTAGGGAGAGATCGTAGAAGAAGACATCACACGACTGGACGATAGCATCATGGAGCGTGGTGGCACCGTGTCCCCAGCGATTCCAGTCCCGGTAGCGGTGATCACTCCCTTCCAGTTGGTACCACCCCGGACAGAAGGTTTTGAGACGAGGGGTGATGACGCTGAACTCAAGACCCGCTAAGCCGATAAAGGGTTTCACGGTGGATCCGGGGGGATATTGCCCCTTCAGAGCGCGGTTAAAGAGCGGTTTGGAGGGGGAACTTGTCAGGGTGTTGTAGTCGCTGTAACTGATGCCGTTCACAAAGAGATTGCTGTCGTATCCGGGGTTGCTGACCAGAGCGAGAACAGCACCATTATTGGGGTCAATGGCCACCACAGCGCCCCGCTCATCGCCCAGGGCGGTGAGTGCTCGCTGATGAAGGGTCAGGTCGATATTCAGGTAGAGGTTTTTCCCCGGAGAAGGTTCAATTCGCTCAATCACCCGAATCACCCTTCCCCGGGCGTTGGTCTCCACCTGCTGCATACCGACCTCACCATGGAGCAGTGCTTCGTGGCTCTTCTCTACCCCGAGTTTGCCGATATGGGTCGTCGCAGCATAGTTTGTCGGGTCGATGCGACTCAACTCCTGTTCACTGATCCGCCCCACATAGCCGAGGGTATGGGCAGTTAGCTGGCCGAAGGGGTAGTGGCGAATCAGGCGTGAGTGGACCTCTACCCCCGGCAGGTGGTGGCTGTTGACCGCGATAATGGCGACCTCTTCATCGGTGAGCTTAAAGCGCAGTGGCACCGAGTCGAAACGCCTTTTTCGCCCCATTTCCCGTTTAAAGCGTTCGATATCGCCGTCACTGATGGTGATGAGCGAGGAGAGCACCTCAAGGGTGATCTCCATGTCGCTCACCTGTTCACGCACAATTTCGAGGGTAAAGGAGGGGACATTTTCAGCGATAACCACCCCTTGGCGGTCGAAGATCATCCCCCGGGTCGGGGCGATGGGCTGCAGGGTTAAGCGGTTATTGGCAGAGAGGGTGGAGTAGTGTTCGTGGTTGGTAACTTGAAGAAAGTAGAGGCGCAGAATGAGAATGGAGGTGATCACCACAGCAGCGACGGCGGCGAGGATGGAACGAAATCGAAACAGTCGTCGTTCCCGAACCGGATCCTTAATCAGCCAGACACGAGAGACCACCTATTCAACCCCCAATCCCTGACGGAGGTTGCGCAACAGCAGTAAAACCGATGGCCAGAGGAGCATGGTGGTGATGGGGGGTAACCAGAGGGTAAAGTCGACCCTCTCAGGGGTGTCGATGATGCCGTGAATGATCAGGCTCTCCAGTTGCAGCGTGAGCGCCATGAGAAAAAGGAGTATGGCTTGACGCCAGGGGTGGTAGATCCGTAGACGGAGAGAGAGGCGGGAGGTGATATAGGCGAAGAGGGTGAAGAGGAGGGCGTTCTGTCCCAGGATCATCCCCTGTGCTACATCGACCAGCAGACCGGAAAGCCAACCACTAAAGATCCCGACCCGTTGCGGCAGGGCGATCCCCCAGTAGAAGAGGGTGAGCAGAACCCACTCCGGACGGAACGGGATCGCCCACTGCGGCAGGGGGAGGATGGTGAGGATGAGGGCTGCGATAAAGCTCCCGCCAATGACCAGACTCCCCTGATTAAATACCATCTTACTGATTCACAATTTCGGTGGTTTCGGGGAGGGTGGCCGCCTCTTCCCGCTGAGACTCCTTGTGCCAGACCAGTAGCAGCTCCTGTATATTCTGAATTAGAGCGGTCGGTTCGGCAATCACTTCGGCGTATTGGCGGGTGAGGTTTTTAATCACCCGGGTGATCACCGCCACCGGGTAACCGGGGGGAAATGTCTGGCCGAGACCCGAGGTGACAAGAAGATCCCCCGCCTGAACATCGGCGCTATTGGTGATATGCGGGATGAGAAGTTCGGTGGCGTCACCACTGCCGAGGGCGATGGTATGAAGGCCGTTGCGACTGATTCTGACCGGAATGGAGTGGTTGGGATCGGTGATTAGGATGATCGTGCTGCTATAGGCAGAGGTGTGGTAGACCTGCCCCAGCACCCCGTGGGCATCGAGAACAGCCTGATTGCGAAAGACGCCGTGGCGACTCCCTTTGTTAATCTGAAGCATCTCCCGCGTCGGGTCGAGATCCAGGGCGAACGGCTCGGCGATCATCACCTGTAGCCAGCGGCTGCGGGTCGATTGGAGCAGGGTGCGTAGACGCCGGTTCTCCTCTTCAAGTGTGGTGAGTCGCTGCAGTTTTACACCATCCAGGAGCTGCTGCCGTTTAAGGGCGCGGTTTTCGATCACCAGTTTCTCACGCATGGTGAGCGTCTCATCGCTATCGCGAAGCAGGGCAACAGGGGCATTGACCAGTAGTTGCAGCGGATAGATCGCGAGAGAGAGTACCGAACGAACCCCTTCGAGATGGTGCTGGCGGTGATCGGTAATCATCATCACCAGTGAGAGGAACACGAGGACGGTCAACCTGGCGTTAAGTGAAGGACCCTGAACAAAAAGCTGTTTTTTAATGACGGGAACCCGAACGAATGGTGGCTAACTGGCAAGTGGCGTGGGTGCAACAGCACCCGGTATTGAGTTGCTTCTGTGAGGTGGCGAAGCTGTGTGGTATCGGCTTACTCCATGGAGAAGAGGTCACCGCCATGTTCGTCCATAATCTCCAGGGCGCGTCCACCACCGCGGGCAACACAGGTCATCGGGTCTTCACCGACGATCACCGGGAGGCCGGTCTCTTCCATGAGCAGGCGGTCGATGTCACGGAGCAGGGCACCGCCACCGGTTAAGACCATGCCCCGTTCGGCGATATCCGCACCCAGTTCCGGTGGTGTCAACTCCAGCGCCGACTTCACCGCGGCGACAATACCGGAGAGTGGCTCCTGTAGCGCCTCGAGAATCTCATTACTGTTGAGGGTGAAGCTTCGGGGGATCCCTTCGGCGAGGTTGCGTCCCCGGACCTCAATCTCCATCACCTCGGTGCTGGGGTAGGCCGAGCCGATAGCGTGTTTAATCCGTTCTGCGGTGGACTCACCGATTAGGGTGCCGTAGTTTCGCCGAACATAGCCGATGATCGCCTCATCAAAGCGATCTCCGCCGATACGAACCGAGTTGGAGTAGACGATACCGTTGAGCGAGATGACCGCAATCTCTGTCGTCCCGCCACCGATGTCGAGCACCATAGAGCCGCGGGCATCACTGACCGGCATATCTGCGCCAATTGCGGCGGCCATCGGCTCTTCGATCAGAAAGACCTCTCTTGCTCCGGCACCGGCGGCAGACTCCTTAATCGCCCTGCGCTCGACCTGTGTCGCACCACACGGAACGCAGATGAGCACCCGGGGGCTGGGGGAGAAGAATTTAAATTTATTCTCATGCACCTTGCGAATGAAGTGCTGCAGCATCTTCTCGGTGACGGTAAAGTCGGCGATGACCCCGTCCTTCATCGGCCGGATCGCTTCAATGTTGCCCGGAGTCTTGCCCAGCATCAGTTTGGCATCGGTGCCAACGGCGGTAATTCGTTTGCTGGTACCACCGTGTTCATTGCGGATAGCGACTACTGAAGGTTCATCGAGCGCAATTCCTTCACCACGGACATAAATTAAGGTGTTGGCGGTGCCGAGATCGATGGAGATGTCGTAAGAGAAAAAACCTTTAAAGCGTCCAAACATGGCGAATAGTCGTTCCCGATGATGAAATTTGCGCGTAATGTACAGGGGCAGAGGGGTTTGGGCAAGAGGTGAAAACTGTCATCGTGGGGTGGCGTGGCACGATGTCGTTAATCAATTACATGATGTTTAATTGCTATCGCGTTGTTAATTAATGGACTGTTGCCGATTGACGCCGTGAATGGGGAATTGAACTCTACACACCTTTTCCCGCCTGTGATAATGTTGCACGCTCTGAAAAACCGTAACCGTTAGCTGAGAGGATCCATGTTTCTGTTTTATCCCCCTTCCCTCCGGGAGTTTGCCCCGTGTACAGGTGATCGGCTCTTGCCCGGCGTGACGCTCCGAGAGTGGTCGCAGCCGGAGAGGCGAGGACGCCCCCCCTCTTTTACCACTTTAGCGTGGAGGGCAGTGTAATGGCGTGGGAAGTGGTCATCGGCTGTGAGATCCATGTGCAGCTGGCAACTCAAAGCAAAATTTTTTCCGGGGCATCGACCCGCTTTGGTGCGCCTGCCAATAGCCAGGCGTGCGCGGTAGATCTCGGTTTTCCCGGAGTTCTGCCGGTGCTGAACCAGAGAGCGGTTGAGTTGGCCGTCCGGTTTGGCCTGGCGGTGGGGGCAGAGATCGATCCCTATTCGGTTTTTGCGCGTAAAAACTACTTCTACCCCGATCTGCCCAAAGGGTATCAGATCAGTCAGCTTGATCACCCCATTGTCGGCAGGGGGGCGCTTGAGATTGTGCTCGATGACGGAGTCACCAAAAAGATCGGCATCACCCGCGCCCATCTCGAGGAGGATGCAGGGAAGTCGCTGCACGAAGATTTTGACGGGATGAGCGGTATTGATCTTAACCGTGCCGGGACGCCGCTGCTGGAGATCGTTTCAGAGCCGGATCTCCGCTCGGCGCAGGAGGCCTCGGCCTATATGCGCAAGATCCACTCCTTGGTGCGCTATCTTGGGATTAGTGATGGCAATATGCAGGAGGGATCTTTTCGTTGTGATGCCAATATCTCGGTGCGGCCGCGGGGGCAGGAGGCGTTTGGCACCCGTGCTGAGGTGAAAAACCTCAACTCATTCCGCTTTGTTGAGCAGGCGGTGGAGTATGAGGTGCAGCGCCAGATCGCCCTAATTGAGGGGGGAGGCGTGGTGGTGCAGGAGACCCGACTCTATGACCCCGATCGTGGTGAAACCCGCTCGATGCGCAGTAAGGAGGAGGCGAACGACTACCGCTATTTTCCCGATCCCGATCTCCTGCCGGTAGAGCTGGATAAGGCTTACATCGATGCGGTGCGCCAGACACTGCCAGAGCTACCTGATGACCGTCGTCACCGCTTTGTCAGTCAGTTTGGTTTAAGCGAATATGACGCATCGGCACTCACCGCTTCGCTTGAAATCGGCGACTATTTCGAGGCGGTGGTCTCCGCCTCAACCGCAGAGGCCAAGGTGTGTGCCAACTGGATCACCGGGATATTGACCGCAGCGCTCAACCGAGAGGAGATCCCGTGGTCGACATCACCGGTATCCGCAGCGGATCTCGCCCTGCTCCTCGACCGAATCGAAGACGGCACCATCTCCGGAAAGATTGCGAAACAGCTCTTTGATGCGTTGTGGCAGGGTGAGGGGGGGGTTGATGAAGTGATCGCCGCCCGCGGGCTGCGCCAGATCACCGATAGCAGTGCTATCGCTGCAACGATAGATGCGATCATTGCCGACAATCCGCAGCAGGTAGAGCAGTATCGTGCAGGAAAAGAGAAGTTAATGGGCTTTTTTGTGGGACAGGTGATGAAGGTGACGCAAGGCAAGGCCAACCCGGGACAGGTCAACCAACTGTTACAACAGAGATTGAAAGGAGAGAAGAGATGAAGGGGATTGTACTCAGCATCGGGGTACTCGCTCTACTGTTGGGCTGTACCGAAGAGCAGCAGAATCGTATCTCCCGAGTGGGGATCACCTGGATGGAGGGGGATTATACGATCACCTTCGCTGAGGGGAGCCATCTTCAACAGTGGAATGTCTACGGTGGGAAGGTGACCGCAGAGCCGGAGAAAGGGTACTACTATTTCTGGGCAAAAAAGGATCGTGATAGCAAGAAATTTTATGTCCAGACCCCTATCAGCCGTAGCTACATTGTCGAGATGCCGTAGCTGCAAGTTGTAGATAACCCATATAAAAACAAGGAGAAAGCAGTTATGAGCAGAGGATTCTCTTCTGTGGTGAGCCATTTCCGCTTCGCCCTGTTGCCGCGACTGCTTCTTCTGATCTGGCTGGGTGGGATCTCTCTACCGATCTTGCAGGCGGCAGAGAACGCCTCCCTGACGCTGGCTATCCACCCTTACCTCCCTGCTGATGAGCTGCTGCAAAAATTTACCCCCCTCGCTCAACTGCTGAGTCAGGGGATGGAAACCCCGGTCTCGGTGCGGGTCGGCAGCAGCTATGATGAGCATAGTGCCGCCATCGGTGGAGATCGGGTCGACATCGCCTATATGGGGCCAGCCCCCTACATCCGAATGGTGGATGCGTACGGATATAAACCGCTCCTCACGCGGCTAGAGGTGAATGGCCGCCCCACCTTTCAGGGACATATTATTGTCCGTGAGGATAGCTATCTCCAGTCTCTGCGCGATCTTCGGGGAAAGAGTATCGCTTTCGGTGATCACCGATCTACCATGAGTTATCTCATCCCCTACCAGATGATGCTCGAGGCGGGGGTCTTCCCTCCGGGGCAGCATCACAGTTACTTAACCCTCAATGGTCATGTCAATATCGCCTTGGGTGTGTTGACCGGCGATGTCGATGCCGGGGCGGTAAAAGAGGAGGTGTATGAGCGCTATCGGGAGGAGGGGATCCGCTCCCTGCTCTCCACACCGGCGATATCGGAACATCTCTTTGTGGCGCGGAGCGATCTTGCTCCAGCGCTACAGCAGAAGCTGAAAGAGGTGATGCTGACCTTAAATGAGACGGTGGCGGGGCGGGAGGCGTTGGCGAAGATAAAACCGGGAACCACCCGTCTGGTGGAAGTGGCAGATAGTGATTATGACACCCTTCGGCGCTATAGCCGCCTTGGAGCGAATGAATGAGCAGATCAACCCCGTGGGTACTCCTGTTTCTGGTGCTGGTTCTCTTGATCGGGGGGGTGGTGTTTCTCAAAGATCAGCACAATCGGCAGATAGAGGGGTTGGCCAACAGTCGGATAGAGGCAGAGATGGTTTTTTTAACCACGCTGACGGAGGGCTATCTGCAGAATATGCAGTTTCAGGAGACGATCAAGGCGGTTGAGCGCTGGCTGGAGCAGTCGCAAGATACGGTTG
>JADFYS010000239.1 GCA_015232955.1 Gammaproteobacteria bacterium | reverse complement strand
TAAAGATTTGCTGTTTTTTCGGTATTGGCAAAAGAGAACCCTCATTTTCCATGGTGCAGCATCGACTCCTCTATCAACTCGGGTGAGCGTGGTGTGCCCATCCGAAAAAAACTCCCCACTGGCAGCGGGCTATTTTAGCACTGCCGTTACCAAAGGGTAACGACACTTTGTTAAAGAGAGAAACCTCTGCTGATGAGGTGAAATTTATCTTGCCTTCTTTTCACCATTAACCCATCATCGCGTTTTCTCCTCCCGCACACAACCCACTGGAGTCGGTGTGAAAAAAAACAGTTTGGCCAAATCGAAAAGTGTCATCGGCTGGCGGGAGTGGGTCTCACTTCCAGAACTCGGTATCCCTCGTCTGAAAGCGAAAATTGACACTGGGGCGAGGACCTCGGCGCTTCACGCCTTTAATGTCGAAACTTACCACCACCATGGACAGTTGATGGTCAGCTTCGGTATCCACCCCCATCAGGGTCGAAATGATGATGCAATTCTCTGTAGCGCCAAAGTTCACGACAAAAGGATCGTCACCAACTCTGGAGGGCAGAGAGAGAGGCGCTATGTTATTATCTCTCGCCTTAGAATCGGTTATTTTGACTGGCCCATCGAGTTTACTCTGACCAACCGTGACACGATGAAGTTCCGAATGCTACTCGGCAGAACTGGTCTTGGTGACAAATTTTTGGTCGAGCCTGACGCCTCCTACCTCTTCGGGAAGCCAGGAAGACACCACCCTTAACTCAACCTGAGGCAATTGATGTGAATATAGCCATCCTCTCGAGAAACAGAAACCTCTACTCTACCCAGAGATTGATCCAGTCCTGCATCGACCGTGGTCACGAAGTTCGGGTGGTCGATCCTCTCCGCTGTTATATGAATATCACCTCGGAGAAACCTGAACTCCATTACGGTGGTGAGATACTCCCCCAGTTTGATGCCGTCATTCCGCGCATCGGCGCCTCCATCACCTTCTACGGTACCGCAGTGCTGCGCCAGTTTGAGATGATGGGGGTCTTTCCGGTCAATGAGTCGGTCGCCATCAGTCGTGCCCGGGACAAACTGCGATCGCACCAACTGCTCTCACGGGACGGTGTCGGTATGCCCCAGACCGGTTTTGCCAACTATCCCGGTGATGTTCAGGATCTGATTAAGATGGTGGGGGGTGCGCCACTGGTGATTAAACTGCTGGAAGGGACGCAGGGAATCGGTGTGGTTCTGGCAGAGACCCGCAAAGCTGCTGAAAGTGTCATCGAGGCATTTATGGGGCTTAAAGCGAATATTCTGGTACAGGAGTTTATCAAAGAGGCGGGGGGCGCAGACATCCGCTGTCTGGTTATCGGCAATCGGGTGGTGGCAGCGATGCAGCGTCAGGCCCCGGAGGGGGAGTTTCGCTCCAACCTTCACCGCGGTGGCAGTGCCAATCTCGTCAAAATCACCCCTGCTGAACGGGCGACTGCGTTAAAAGCGGCCAAGGTGATGGGGCTGAATGTTGCTGGTGTCGATATTCTCCGCTCTGGACGAGGACCTTTGGTGATGGAGGTCAACTCCTCTCCCGGACTGGAGGGGATTGAAAAATCAACCGAGAAAGATATCGCCGCAATGATCGTCAGTTTTATCGAAAAGAACGCCAAACCGCACAGTACCCGCACCAAGGGTAGAGGTTAATAACGGTTAATGGCGACGGTGGAACCACTTCTCCTCGCGGGAGAGAAGATCCTCCCCGGTGAACAGGCGACTATAGATGTGCCTGTTGCCCAACTCCACACCCACGCTGAACTCACCATGCCGGTTCAGGTGATTCGGGGAAAAAGAGAGGGGCCTCGACTCTTTATTTCAGCCGCCATTCACGGCGATGAACTCAACGGGATTGAGATTATTCGTCGTCTACAGCAGAACCGCGCCCTCAGCCGCCTTCGAGGCACACTGATTACGATCCCCATTGTCAATGTCCACGGGGTTATCAACCACTCGCGCTACCTCCCGGACCGGCGCGATCTCAACCGCAGCTTTCCCGGATCTGATCGCGGCTCTCTTGCCAACCGTCTTGCCAATCTCTTTATGAACGAGATTGTTGCCAACGCCACCCACGGTATCGACCTTCACACTGGGGCGATTCACCGCAGCAATCTGCCTCAACTGAGGATTAATACCGATGATCCCGAGGCCGAGCGCCTCGCCACCGCCTTTGGCGTGCCGGTGGTCGTCCACTCCGATCTCCGCGATGGCTCTCTGCGTCAGGCCGCCAGCGAAATGGGGGTGCCGATGCTCCTCTATGAGGCGGGAGAGGCGTTGCGCTTTGGTGAGCTGGAGATCCGTGCCGGGGTCAGAGGTATTCTCAATGTGATGCGAGAGCTGGAGATGCTACCCAAGAGCCGCGCCCGCAACAGAGAGCCGTTTAAGCCGCTCGTCGCCAGCTCCTCCTCCTGGGTTCGCGCCCCGGAGAGTGGCGTCTTTCGCGCCTTTACCCAGTTGGGGAAGCAGGTGAAAAAAGGGGAGATGCTCGGAATGGTCGGCTCCCCTTTTGGGGAGAATGAGGTCTCGGTAGTCGCACACACCAGCGGCATCATTATCGGCAAGACCAGCCTCCCGCTCATTAATGAGGGGGATGCCCTGTTCCATATCGCCCGCTTTGATCTCTTAAAAGGGGTAGCGGCAAGCGTTGAGGTCTTTACCGAAGTGCTGAACGAAGACAACAGCGATACCCCCTACGACGAACCCCCGATTATCTAACTGCCTTGCTCTTCTTCCTGTTTCAGGACTTGACTAATGCCACGAATCCGGCGTGGCCCCTTCTCTTCAAAACGCATCAGACGCTGGATATTTTTGACATAGTGCTGGGTCTCTCCCGGGACAAACTTCCGTGTCTCGTTCCAACTGGTATCCTCTCCCCCACCCGCCTTACGGTTGGCAGATCTCACCCGACCAAAACCGGCGTTATAGCTGGCCAGGGTGAGAAAAAGGCGCTCCTCCCCGGAGGGGTGTGACCACCTTTTATAGAGCATCCGGTCGTAGTAGATCCCGGCGGCAATATTCCATTTTGGTGATGCAACATCGCTAAAATGGGGATTCCGCTCTCTAATTTCGGCAAAGGTATCGGGCATGATCTGCATCAGACCCTGCGCCCCGCGTTCGCTGACCACCTTCTCATCCAGCTTGGATTCGGCAATGGCTTGGGCCTTAAACCAGCGCCAATCGAAGAAAGGTCCAAAAAAGCGTTTAGAATATTTTCTGAAATAGCGGTCGTAGTCGTCTGCCCACTGCTCGGAATCGACATCTGCCAGCCCATCTCCCGCGACCAGAGAGGGTGAGACCAGAAGAAAAAAGAACCACAGTAGTAGTGGCAAGATCGCTCCTTTCAATTCAGGCCCAGCCCAATCACCAGTCCGTTGGCGATCCCGATTCCGACAAAAATCCCCATTATCATCAGGCCAACGGCGATATTCCCTTTACGCAGCTCCTCGCTAATATTGAACGAAAGCATATGGTTAAAGACCCTGCACCCCAACCACATAAAAAAGAGGGTGAGAAAACCACCCATCACCGCATAGATAAAATTGATCACAATGGGATCGACATAATCAAACACTGTTATTTGCGTCCTCTATAAACACCAAATTGCCGAAAGGGCAGCCTGAGTTACTGCCCACTGAAAGCTGAAATCTGCTATCAACGATAGACTCAACCGCCGGGATCCTTGGAAACACTGATTTCAGGGTTGTTGGGTATCTTGGGTATAGAGTGGCCGCAGCAGCTGCGGCTCATCCCCGCTTTGCGCCGCCTCCTGCTCCTGCCTCTTAAACGCCCGCAGCGCACGCCACATCTCCTGCCCCCCCTTCCACGGCTGACCGGATCCACCATAGCGGTGATAACTGAGTCGATCCAGCTCATCTTTCAGAGGGGACGGGACCTGAATAGCGATC
>JADFYS010000238.1 GCA_015232955.1 Gammaproteobacteria bacterium | reverse complement strand
TACGGTGGCCGAGGCGGTTCGTCAGCAGCAGGTGATCCCTTTCTCGACCGGTGTGATAGGAGAACAACTCCCCTCTGAACGGATTGTTGCCGCCTTGCCGGCTGCGGTTGCAGATCTCGATGCTGAGAACTGGGCAAAGGCTGCCAACGCCATTTTGACCACTGACACCGTGGCGAAAGGGGTGTCGGAGAGGCTGTTCCTGGGGGGACGAGAGGTGACCATTACCGGTATTGCCAAAGGTTCGGGGATGATTCGTCCTGATATGGCGACGATGCTCTCATTTATCGCAACTGATCTCCATTTACCACAGGCGCTGCTGCAGCAGCAGCTGAGGGGAGCTGTCGCACAATCATTTAATCGGATTACCGTAGATGGGGACACCTCGACCAATGATGCGGTGGTGCTGGTGGCGACGGGGAAGAGCGGTGTTGCCCTCAGCGAGGAGAGTGAGGATCTGGAGCAGTTTGCACAGGCGCTTAAGCGGATCACCCTTCGTTTAGCACAGCTGATCATTCGCGATGGTGAAGGGGCCACCCGTTTTATTGAGATTGCGGTTGAGGAGGCCGCGACCGAGCGTGAGGCGCTGGAGGTGGCCTACACTGTGGCCCACTCCCCCCTTGTGAAAACAGCCTTTTTTGCCGGAGATCCCAATCTGGGGCGGATCCTCGCCGCAGTGGGGAGGGCGAAGGTGGATCGCCTCAATATCGGCGAGGTGGATATCTCCCTTGGCGACACCCCCTTTGTGATCGGAGGAGAGGTTGCACCACAATACCGAGAAGAGCAGGGAGCTGCAGCGATGGCAGAAGAGGAGATTGTGGTCACTATCGTTCTGGGACGGGGGAGGGCGCGAGCGTCGGTCTGGACCTCTGATCTCTCCTATGAGTATGTCAGAATTAATGCGGAGTACCGGACATGAGTGGTGAGCGAACCGATGTTGTCCTCGCCCTGCTGCGGGATGAGGCAGGGAGGGTACTAATCGCCCGCCGTCCCTCTTCAGTCCATTTGGGGGGGGTGTGGGAATTTCCTGGAGGTAAAGTGGAGGCGGGGGAGTCGCTGTTGGCGGCGTTGCGGCGGGAGCTGATGGAGGAGTTGGCCATCACGCCGCTGCAACAGCGGCGGCTCATGAGTTATGACTACGACTATCCGGATCGGCGTCTGCGGCTCCATGTCTGGCTGGTGGAGCAGTGGCAAGGTGCGTTGGCAGCGGCAGAAGTTGGTTGCGACGACCAACCACTTCTCTGGCTCTCTCTGGCGATGCGGGATCAATACCCGTTTCCAGAGGCGAATGAAGCGATTTTTGCAGCGCTCACGCTTCCTCCGCTGCTACAGATCACCCCCGAACCGGGGGAAGAGGAGGGGTGGGATCTCTTTCTGCAACAGCTAGAGTGGACCCTGGAGAGTGGTGTTCGTCTGGTTCAGTTACGCTCCAAGATCCTCGATAGCCAGCGCTATGGCCAGTTGGCAGGGAAGATGTTGCCGCTGATGCGTACAGTGGGAGGACGGCTGATGCTGAGTGGGACGGTGGCAGAGGTGATCGCCTGGGGCGGTGATGGACTCCATCTCGATTCAAGGGCGCTGCAGCAGGGGTTTGAGAGCGAACCTCCCTCCTCTCTTCTGCTCTCGGCCTCCTGCCATCATGAGGGGGACCTCTCCCGGGCCGCAGCGCTTGGGGTGAGTTATGGTCTACTCTCCCCGGTAAAGGCGACCAAGAGCCACCCCGATAGCGAACCGTTGGGGTGGGAGAACTTTTCCCGATTGGCTGCCTCTGCCCCTTTTCCTATCTACGCCCTTGGGGGGATGGGACGCGCCGATCTTGAAGATGCGTGGGCGGCAGGGGGGCACGGGGTGGCAGCGATTCGCTCGATGTGGTTAGAGTCGGCACCGAACTCACCTTGAACGCTGGCGCTATTTCGTAAAAAGGGGGGATTTACCGGGATAGATGGCGCCGAGGATCACCCCCTCTGTTGCTCCGGTTACCGAGGGTATATTACCGTATCTACCGTGGAGGGTCTCTCTTGCCAACCAGGCAAAGGCGAGGGCTTCCATCTCTAGAGGGCGGAACCCGTAGTTTTCGCAGCTGGTGATGTGACACTGAGGTAACTGCTCGGCAATTTGTTGGAGCAGATAGAGGTTGTAATTACCACCACCACAGACAATCACCTCATCACACTGCGGCATAGTCGCGTTGACTGCCTCAGCGATGGTGGTTGCCGTCAGCTGATGAAGGGTTGTCTGAACATCTTGTGCCGAGTAGCGGGGAGTGAGTGCCGAGGCGAGCCAGGGGTAGTTAAACTCCTCTCTACCACAACTTTTAGGCGGTTTCTCTGCAAAATAGGGGTCGCTAAGCAGCCGCTGCAGAAGTTCGGGGATGGCTGTTCCCCCTCTTCCCCACCTCCCTTGGTGGTCATACTGTTCCCCTTGCTGATGTTCAATCCAGAGATCGAGTAGCGTATTGCCCGGCCCGCAATCAAAACCGGTGATCTCCCTACCCGTCTCTGCCGAAAGTAGTGTCAGGTTGGCGATGCCCCCGATATTAAGGACGATTCGGTTCGCTGTTGGCGAGCGGAACAGCGCGGCATGAAAGGCGGGGGCGAGGGGAGCCCCTTCACCACCTGCAGCGATGTCCGCGCTGCGAAAATCGGTGATGGTGGTGATCCCGGTGCGGTAGGCGAGGGTGGCGCCATCACCAATCTGCAGGGTGTACGGGGTCTTGGCGCGTGGACGGTGACGAATGGTCTGGCCGTGACACCCTATCGCGGTAATGGAAGTGGCGGGGGTGGCACTCTGCTTGAGGAGTTTAGAGGTCGTGGTGGCGTAGAGTTCGCCCAGTACTCTACTGACGCGACCCATGGTCTCGATCTCATCGCGCTCCCCACCGTGGCAGAGATCTAAAATCTCTTGCCGAAGTGGTGCTGAAAATGGGGTGTGGTGGTGGGCGATAACCCGAGGTGGCTGCTGCGCAAAATCGGCCAGGAGTGCGTCAACCCCATCGGCACTGGTCCCAGACATAATGCCGATGTAGAGCTCTCCCATTTTAACCTTCTGGTAGAAGGGCGAGCTGCGTCTCTCGTAGTTGTTCCAGCTGCGCCAGTAGCTTCTGTGACTGCTGTTTAAAAGCGACCTGATAGCGTTTGTCGATGGGCGCCGCATTGGGGAATTTCACTGTGAGGGGGTTACGGTGAACCCCGTTTACCCGAAATTCGTAGTGAAGGTGGGGGCCGGTAGCCATACCGGTTTTACCCACATAGCCGATCACATCCCCCTGCTGTACCCGCGATCCCTGTTTGATCTTGCGTTGGTAGGAGGACATGTGGCCATAGAGCGTAGTGTACTTACCGCCATGTTGCAGGATGATGGTTTTGCCATACCCCCCCATGGTGCCGAGTTGGATCACCTTACCGTCACCGGCCGCTTTGATCGGTGTTCCGGTTGCTGCGGCGTAATCGACTCCGCGATGGGGCCGTTTTTTGCCGAGAATTGGGTGGTAGCGTTCAGGCGAGAATTTTGAGGAGATCCTGCGGAAGTCAACCGGAGAGCGGAGAAATGCCTTGCGCATACTCAAACCATCCGGTGAGAAATAGTTGCTGTTACCGTGGTCATCGACAAAACGGATCGCCTGAAAATGACGGTTATGGTTGGTAAATTCTGCGGCGAGAATCGGGCCGTCATTAATTTTCTTACCGTCGAGGTACTGCTCTTCATAGAGGACAAGGAAGGTGTCGTTTTTACGGATATCGAGCGCAAAGTCGATGTCCCAACCGAATATACCTGCCAACTCCATAATCACCCCCTCTGAGAGCCCCGCCTCAAGACCAGTGGAGTAGAGTGAGTTCTGAATCACCCCTTTGGTACGGGAGACCGCAATTTCGGGGGTTCGCTCCCGAACAGAGAGAGAAAAGTGGTCATCATCTCTTTGATAGTGGACCG
>JADFYS010000237.1 GCA_015232955.1 Gammaproteobacteria bacterium | reverse complement strand
TGGATAGGTGCAGCAGATATTAAAGGTGCTCACGGCAATGATAATCCGGGCCCTATAAAGGCCACAATACTGAATCGACCAAAGTGGGATGAAATTGTTCTTTTAAGTAATTATTCCGATAGGGAAAATGAGGATGTGGTTGCTGCTATATCACAGTTTACCCATGCCAAATTTTTTGTTAAAGATTGTAGCCGTATAAGGACTGTTACAGACTATGAGTCTATCTATCGCGAAGTTGATAGTTCTCTTCAGTTCTATTGTCAAAATAGCCAGGTTTCAGTTTTACTGAGCCCAGGCACTCCTCAGATGCATGCGGTATGGTTACTGATAACACAGACCCGTTATCCTCAGGTGGAACTGCTCTCTTCATATAATGATCAGTTGAGTGTGGTTAAGTTACCATTTTCTGTTTCAGCAGAACTCATACCGTTAAGTGATAGTAAACTAACAGATATATCGACTGCACCGCCGCCTTCGACTGCACAGTTTAGCGATATTTTAGGTGAAAGCCCGCAAATAAAACTCCTAAAAGAGAGAGCCGCTGTTCTGGCACAACGCGACCTTCCTGTTTTGATTCTGGGGGAGAGTGGTACAGGCAAGGAGCTATTTGCTCGCGCTATCCATAATAGCAGTCTCCGGGCAGAAGGTCCCTGGCGTGTGATTAACTGTGGAGCGATTCCACCGGAGCTAATCGACTCTATACTATTTGGCCATAAAAAAGGGAGCTTTACTGGAGCATATGATAATCAGCCAGGATTATTTGAAGAGGCAAATAGCGGCACGCTGTTTCTTGATGAAATCGGCGAGCTACCACTGAATGCTCAAGTGAGATTATTACGGGTATTGCAAGAGAGTAAAGTTACCCGTGTGGGAGAGAGTAAGGAGCAGAAGGTTGATCTACGCATTATAGCTGCCACCCACCGAAATCTGTTAACTATGATTAACGAGGGTACATTCAGGGAAGATCTCTTTTTCAGGATAGCTGTTGGTGTATTGGAAATACCACCCTTACGCGAACGGGAAGGTGATTTAATTTATCTATCTGAAAACCTATTAAAATATCACGCCGATCAGCAGAAAAGAAAATGTATTAAAATCTCCCCAAAAGCTAAAAATGTTATTCTAAACTACTCATGGCCTGGAAATGTGAGGGAGTTAAATAATACACTGTTAAGGGCGTCGATTTGGCTTCATGGATTGGAGATACAGGAGGAGGATATTCGTCAGGCACTGTTTAGGTGTAATCAATCTGCAAACAATGGAAGCGATATAATGTCTCGTGATATCGGAAATGGGTTTGATATTAAAGAGATTCTTAATGAAGTTGAAGCGCATTATGTTCAGCTGGCGTGGAAAAAAAGTGAAGGTCAACTTAAAAAAGCGAGTCAACTCTTGGGCTATAAAAACCATCAAACCTACAGTGACCGAAAAGAGAGGTATGGTATAACATGATTATTTGTTACAAAAGTAGGTCCGTTTGAATAGAAAACCAGTTATTTCTCAATATTTGATTTAGAATGTTGGTTCAACGACCATCATCAAGTGAATTAAGATATTCAGCGATTACATCACCATGGCAATGTGCTGGTTTACAATGGCAGCCAAGGATCTTTCCCTGCAACGGATGAAAATCCTCCTTCTGGCTTTTTAGGTAATTTCTTTCAAAATCGTATTGGAACTTTCTAATCGCTTCTTCTCGATCATCTTGTTCTTCACCTGGCGATAAACCAAAGCCTACAGCATAAGGATTTCCCCAGGGAGAGCCTCGGCCAATATAGATATCGTGTGCCATCTTTCTATCGATATTAACAACGCGGGTCAGCGGTGTAGATACCAAGCGTATTTTTAACTGCATTTGATGACAGGACTTTATAAGTTCATTTTGGCTCTCCCCATCATCAAATATTATCCCATGAGTTAACTTCACTTCAGATAGTGATTTAATTAGTCGGAATGATGTGGGGATTTTTCGTTCTTCTGCATATTTTGGTAGCCACTGCCTTACATCCTCCAATGCATAGAGCTCGACTTCAGCCTGATTACTTAGCAAGTAGTCCAGTTTTCGTATGAATTTGGGCTGGCATCCAAAAGCTTCAGGATAGGCAACGATTATCAGAGGTCTTTTTAAACTCATAGTAAATGTATCACTTCCATTTCCAGGTTCAATGTCTGGTTAAGATAGTCAGCAACCAGACGCCGATGACAATGATGAGGTTGATGTTCGCTACATAACAGACAACCGCCATCAAGAAGTTCACTACGAACACTTTTTTCGACAGAGCGACTGACCATCAGATTTATAAACCGATCTTCATATTCTGCCCAACTCATCTGTCGATTCTTATATGGGTTAAGAATTTCTTTGGTGGGCGCCAACTCTTCAAGATGGTGGTACTCTATATTGCATAACTCATGCAAAAAAAACCGCAAATCATCTCGTTTGGTAAATCCTGCCAACTGAGAGATGTTATTCAAACGAACATCAAGCATTCGTTTAACGCCGTTGTTTTGCAAGAGTTGAAAAAAATCTGCAGCCCCTTTTCGGGTAAAACCAATTGTATAGGTCTTCATGTCATTTTCTCTTCCTGATTATAAAATTGAGGCGACTATTTTGAAGCAACAGAAATCTCCATTTCTATAAAAATCAAACTTTTCTCCCAAACTGATGCACAAAATATTGTGATGGTTTGGGTGCTTAATCTGCTCTTCAAAGTCAGGGTCGGTCACTGGCAAATTGTACCAGGTTCCATTGTAAAGAAAATTCGCTCTTCGCTTGTTTCTTCCATCTATGGATTTGTGTTGTGAAAGTTGAAGTTTCTCAACCCTAACAAGGAGCAGTGACTGTTCGATATGAATCAATCCCTGTTGAATTATTTTGTAATCAATTCGTGGGCCACTGCCCCATAATGACTCGGGATGATCCAGAAATGGCTCTAACTGCTCTGCAGACAAGCTGCCACGGTATTGCCAAGGTTGTGCAGAAAATAGATAATTCTCTGGCTGGTTAAGTAAAGGCACGGCATGTCCGAGCTCAATCGAGAGCCGCTGCATCGGTTTAACTTCGATTCTTTTTTTAGATAAATCCATGCTGTAGCAGCGATAAGCTGAGATTTCATCACCTTCTGCAGAAGTCACTGGACGTACCCACTCTTTAGTATCAACCCGTTTACCGGCAATACAGCGCTGTGACTTTTTAATCGAGTTTGCAAGGATTAACAATTCGTTCATAGCGCAACTCCTTGAGAGAAAAGTGAAAAATTTCTCTGTCTACAGCAGCTGCGATGCCATAAGTTAAATAGCCTTAATAAATCATATGTTTAATGAATTTTTAGGAGTATCGTTCTTAATTTCTGGTAAATATTTTTATCTGTTTGTAATTAAATTTATCAGCTGCCATTGATCGGCGGGTAACTACAGTCTTATACGAACGCAAGGTGTCGCGTTATAGCGCTACCTCCTGCTCAGGTGATGACTTGCGATATAGTCTGGTTTTAGCGTTTTCAGCGCAAGTTCCATCGCTCCACCTCTAATCCCTGTTTGGCCTGAGTACGGGTAGGTGTTTATGCAAATCTCGTAAAGATAATAACTTATTCTGATGTTCATCATTAATTATGGTGACAGATTAGCTCATGCAACTAGACGGAGTGCGTCTCTCGTACAAACATTTCATCAACTGGTCAACAACAGAGGACACCACCATGACCGCTATCGTTTCTCCACCTTCAGCCCGGTCAGCTCGCCTTGGGTTGCGCACCACACCCCAACAGAAGGTGGTATTGCGTCGTGCTGCTGAGGTGGT
Organism: Gammaproteobacteria bacterium; assembly: GCA_015232955.1. GTDB lineage: Bacteria > Pseudomonadota > Gammaproteobacteria > Thiohalomonadales > Thiohalomonadaceae > JADFYS01. The sequence goes on along the minus strand of JADFYS010000237.1, from coordinate 147 downwards.
GCACAAGTCCCTAACCGATTTCATTCTCCAATAAAAGGACACCCACCTTGTTTTGGCGTTTTGAATTCAATGTAGGGTGGATGCGCTTCGCTTATCCACTACGAGCGCCTGTTGTTTCAAGGCAGTACAGTAGTTGGGCTGACGAAG
>JADFYS010000236.1 GCA_015232955.1 Gammaproteobacteria bacterium | reverse complement strand
CCCCCTTCCTTTGCGTGAGAGGAGGAGGGGAGGTGTAACGCATCTCTCTTATACCGACACTAACGGGCGTTACGCCAGTAGGTTCGGGTGAGTTCATTGGGGGGATCCATCTCCGCCACCTTCTCCGGGCCGATCATCACAATGGGATCACCGCCATCGGGGGGGAGAATGATCACCGGCTCGGGAGGTATTCCCCCCTTTACCAGCTCGATATAGCGATTTCCCCGCTCTTCAGACTCATCTTCATTGGTGTCGGGGTCGTCAAACGGCTTCCCGCTCAGAAGGTCAACCCGGTAGTAGCGGGCGGTTCCGACATCGGGGGCGCAGACATTGACCGTTCCCGATGATGGCATAAAGGTGGTGAACATCAGGGCGTAGTCAAAGACCACCGCCTTGGCGAGCACCTTCTCCCCTTGCCAACTGTTATTGGCCACCTCGTTGAGGCCGATATAGAAGCCGGCGCTCGCCTCCAGTGACGCCTGGGCGGTGTCGAGACTACTACCGCTGGCGGAACCGAGGATATTACTGGTGGCATCGAAGAGATCACCGCTAATATTGTTGGTGCTGGTCAGGCTGCCACTACTCAGGGTGATGTAGCTATCCTCGGCACTGCCAAAGTACTGCAGGTAGTCGGGATCGCTCCCCGCATCAGCGCCATCACTGTAGTCGAGGGCGATGAGGGGTTGCTTATCCTTGAGGACAAACATCGCGTCATGGATGGTGGTGTTGAGGGGGTGGGCGCGAAAGCCGGAGCCGATGGCGATATAGAACTGATGATCGGCATAGGCGATGGCGGGAGGGTAGTAGAAGCGACGGGCATCGGCGGAACCGCTTCCCCCAAGGTCGGCGATTACACCGCCGTCGACGAGGGTATCGGCGCCGCTATTGTCATTGTCGATATCAAAGCGCCACACCTGTCCCCCCATATCGCCGACATACATCCTGTCCTCATAACCGTCACGGTTGGTATCGAGGAGGGTGATATCTGAAGGGATGCTGTACTTCATCGCGCTTAACACCAGATTGGGGTCGTTGTTGCTGCTGTCCCCACTTCCCGCCGGTCCCGCCTGCCAGATCTTGGCACCGGTGGCGGCATCCACAATGTAGATCGCCCGCCCCTGATCATCGACTGTGCGAATGGTGGCGTCATCCTGATCCGGGTCATAGCCACCGCCAAAGATGAGGACATCCTTGCCGCTGCCGTTGACCTTGATCCGGGCGTGTTTCGCCGTGGACCAGCTCTGCCCCAGCTCCTTGAAGGAGCCGGTGCCGCCGAGAATCCGCCACGCCAGTCTGGGTGAGGCGACGGTTGTGACATCAAGGGCGTAGTAGTTTCTCCCTCCCCGGCGCATGGCGGCGTAGATGCGCAGACTCTCACCCGATTCGAGGCTATCTCCCAGATAGAGCAGACCGTTGTCATTGAGGTCGTTATGCCACTTGCTGATGGGGCCGTCGAGACCGTAGGGGTGGTCATCGGTCTTAAGGTTGTTGTAGAGGGTGCGAAGGTTGGGAAGGAGTTCGGGAGGGACGAAAGAGAAGATCTCCGAACCATCACTCGGATCGATGGCGTGGAGATACCCCTCATTGGTGCCGAAGAAGAGACCCAGTTTATTGGCATCCGCTGTCCCGCCATAATTGATCAATAGCGGCACACTGTGGAGCGGATCGCCCATATGGGTGCGGGCATCATCGCTGGCACCATCGACATCACTATCCTTGACATCGATACCACTCGCCCAGTTGAGGAGGTTGAGCCGTTCACTGTCACTCATGGTGCCGTCACCAAGCATACTCTTGGTGATGGCGTCATTTATCGAGCGCAGGCGATGGGCACCGTTGGTCAGAAGGGCATCCGCGGGGGCGGTCGCAGCGGTGTAGGTGTAGACATTGCGGGTGGTGGTCAGTTGATGTGCTGCACCGCCACTGCCGACGACATTGCCATCCGCTTTGGCAGACCACCAGCTCTTGGCGCTATCCTTAAAGAAGCCGGTGGCACTATCCACTGCGGCGACGCCGTCGACATCTACCACCTCGCCACCGCTCAGCTTGTAGCGTTTGACATTTCCGGTCCATTCCGGGCGCTCGTCCACCTTAAACAGGGCGTAGTAGAGCTGATCCATGTGCGAGAAACGGTTAAAGGCGTTGACCGAGACCGAGGGTGAGGCGAAGCTGGAGGAGGTGGTGAGGATCTCCTGAACAATGGATTGAAAGGCGAGGAGGAGGTCATCGTAGTTGTTGGCCGGGTAGTAGGCGGCACCGCTGTTCTCCGCGGTGGCGGTGAGAAGATCGACATTGCCCCCGTCAAAACCGATGGTGTAGGTGCTCACCACCTGATCATCGGTTACCGCCCCGAGATCCTTTTTGAACATATACTCGGCAAGATCATCAAGACAGCTGCTGTCACTGCCAGAGGGGAGGGTGTCGCTGCAGCTGCTGCTACCGGTGAGGGTACTGAAGTTGCTCAGTCCTTTGATGGCCGTGTCAGAGTTTGTGTCGCGGGTGGGATCACCATCGGTGAGCAGGATATTGAAGTTATTCTGACAGCTGTACTCTATCGGTGACAGATAACGGCTGCTATCCGCCGGATCCCGTGTCCCAGTGCTTGGAGCGCCAGAGACACCGGCGCTGGTGGTGACGCTGGTACCACCGGGCTTACCGTCACCCCAGTGCACCTTGCCCCCGGTCCAGAAGAGGTAGCTCTCATAGAGGGTCTCGGCAAGAGGGGTCCAGCCGAGATTGTCATGAATCCCGTCGGTATGGGGGGAGTAGCCATCCCCTACCGCCGCTTGATAGGTGGCGCGGTTGCTGTCGGTCAGCTCTGCCATCGGCATGATAAAGAAGCCGCCATCCTCGAGACCATCATCATCATTATCATCAAAGCGCATCACCGAGATATTGACCCCGGAGAGGTTGTCGAGCAGATCATTAAAGACCCGCTGCACCACCGCGAGCCGGGTGAGGGTCTCACTGCTGCCGGCGTAGGCGGGGTTGTTGTAGTAACTGAGGTAGTTGCCACTGTAGAAATCGTACACTTTACCTGCGGCACCGCCACCGGTCCAGCTGATGGCGTTGCTGTCGTCACTGCGCCAAGGGCCACCATGGTTACTGTTGGCGGGGTAGAGTTTGCTGCTGTCTACACCATCGCCGTGAAGACCGTAGTCGGCCTCACACTCTACCTTGGAGACATTGCTCGAGCCTGAGAGGAGGAGGCTCCAAGTGTCAATTTTGACATCGTTACAAACATCGGGGGTGGTGCAGCTGGTACTCAGTACCGTTCCGCCACCGCAGCTCTGGCCAACGGCAACGGTACCGCAGCTACCGCTCTCGACTTCACCACACGACTGCTCATAACAGGAGGCCTCACACCCTTCGCGGGCGGCATCAAAAGAGAGGTTGCTGCAGTCATCTCCGGGGACATCTTTACACTTGGGGTTTGAGCTTTTGGTTTCGGTAGTGGTTTCGGTATATGTCTGATCGTCGTCCCAACTGCCGTAGCAGCTGTTTTGGCAGGAGAGTTGTGATGCAGAGTCATAGAGGTTGTTGCAGTCTTCGTCCTTAACCTTTTTACACTCTCTCTTTTCGCTACCGCTTAAAAGTACGATGTATTCTTTGCCATCTTTCCATTTCCCCTTGTTATCGTAACACTCGCTGTTACAAGAGGCCTCGGAGAAGGGATCTGACAGCTTGCTGCAGTCCTCGCTGGGGACATTTTTACACTTCTCCTCCTTGTATTTGGTCTCATCATATTTGTTGTCATCTTCCCAAATCGAACCGTAGCAGTTGTTTTGGCAGGAGAGTTGAGAAGCGGCGTCATGGAGGTTATTGCAGTCATCCTGATCAACCTTTTTACACTCCTTCTCTTCGCTACCGCTCAGAAGTATGATGTATTTATTGTTATCTTTCCACTTTCCATCTTTTCGACTCTGGCCATGCCCTCCTTTAGCACCATGATTCAGAACAGTCGCCTCAC
>JADFYS010000235.1 GCA_015232955.1 Gammaproteobacteria bacterium | reverse complement strand
ATAGTGTGACGGAAGGAGCTTGAAATGTCTAGGGCTTTATCGGTTATTTCGCTGGTGTGGTACTAGCATGTCATATAGCCCAAAATCATTGGCGATGTAGCTGCCTACCGGTGCTGAATTTTTCTTGTAACCATCATCCGGCCAGCCATCAGCCTCGTCCGCATTGGCATGACGGCCGCTGGGGCTGTTGCCCCAATAATATCGGCTGGTACTCCCGGCGCGAGCAGCATACTCCCACTCCGCTTCGGTCGGTAGACGGTAGTTCTGGCCTGTCTTGCGGTTGAGTTTGTCGATGAAGTCCATAACATCGTCCCAGCTCACTTGCTCTACCGGATAGTTGTCTCCGTTTTTGAATCTGGAGGGGTTACTGCCCATCACCGCCTGCCACTGGCCTACGGTCACTTCGTGTTGGGCCATGCGAAAATCATCGACACAGACCCGGTGCTGTTTTTCATCGCTATCTCGTCCCTCTTCGTTGGATGGGCTCCCCATCTGGTAGCAGCCGCCTTGAATAAACACCATCTTTCCAGTCAACTGTTCCCGTTCCCTTTCCCTTTCCCTTTCCCTTTCCCTTTCAATGTAGAGCGGATCGTCCGGATAATCATCAATCGAGAGCCTGGCCGGTAGAGGCCAAGGCAGCGCATCTGCCACTTGCTCGGAAGGGGGTTTTGCGACACGAGGAGGAGGAGCAATTTTTTCTACTATTGGCGCTTTTTGTACCTGCTTATTACCGGACCTAGATGAGCCAGCGCAGGCACTCAGCAATATTATGGTGATAATCGTGAAGAGCAGTGTTCGCTTTTTTGTGACAGCACTTCTTTGTGGACAGAACATTGGTTTACTTGGATGTATAGGTTACTATCGATTGATGAATGGTGATAAGCGACTACTTTACCGTTTTTTGGTGGTTTGTGCACTCTTCGGGGTGTTCACGCCGCTAATTGCTGCTGCCCGCTATCAGGCGGCGGTGACCATCCCTCTCGCCCATTTGACGCCAGAGGAGGCGCGTAATGAGGCTCGCAGACTTGCCTATGCCGAGATGATTGCCGAGGGGGCTGGGATTGCGGTCAATAGCCAGATGCTGGTCGTCAATAACAGTGCCGCCAGTTATAGTCTGGTGCAGTCACGCAATGCCCGGGTCTTAAACGGGAAGTGTGATTTTGAGGTCACTGATGAGGAGGGTGCGCCCTTTCTAAAGGCGAGCTGTAGCGGCGAAGTGCAGCCTTTTGGTCAAGACGGGCCGAAGATCGCTGCCGCCCTCACCCCTTTTACCGCATCCAGAGAACACTGCACCCCTACACTGGAGCAGTTGCGCTCGGCAGAGAGGGATGCGTCTCTTTTTCGAAGTGGCGAGCGTTTCTGTCTGGCGCTACGGAGTGCCGAGGCGGTGTCGCTCGGGGTGTTTGCCATCTTTACCGATAGCGAGGGTGTGCCGCGTATCAATCGCCTGCTCCCTTCGGCCAACTCTAAGCGTAACGCCCTGCGGTTAGCGGCTGGAGAGATCCCCTCACTCACGCCAGTTGCCAGCGCCCCCCTGCCTGGGGCGAAGGTGGGCCATGAGGCGCTGTTGGTGGTCGCCAGTCGTCAGCCGCTCCTCCTCGACCAGTTGGTGACCGCTACGGTGGGCAGCAGTGCTGCGGAGACTGCGGCAATGAGCGTTCCCTTGGCGGAGTTTGATCGTCAGTTGGGCCGGCTTGATCTGCAGCAGTTGACCCTGCTGACGCTTCCTTATGTGGTGCATCGCTAGCTCATAGCTTTAAGATGACGCTACGCTTCCCCTCTACCGCCGGCTCCTGTCGCTGCTCATGCAGCCTGAGAGCGTTGCGGTTGACCTGGAGACTGAGGTACCCCTCCAGCTCTTCGCGCTCAAGTACGCTGTCGTGGTTGCCGTCGGCCTCACCACTCAACCCTTTGAGAAGGTGGTAGGTGAGGAGGCTATGGCCGGTCTTATCATCCATCCAAGCGATCTGATTACCTCTGCTGGCGGTGATCATCACCACCTTGGCAGGGATGTCGGGAGTCACCGGGGCGTTAAAGATCGGTTTTCCCTGCACCATCGGTTTCCCCTCTTTGGTGGTGCCAGTGTAGCAGGCGTCGAGGATCAGAGTCACCTCACGGTCGAGGCTGGCGAGCTGCTGCAGCAGCCGGTCACGGTTATAGCCGGTCACTTTGGCGGTACTGGGGCGGGCGTCGGTGGGGAGGAGCATCGCCTGTTGATCATCGACCATGCCGTGGCCGGAGAAGTAGACCAGTACCCGGTTGGCGCCAGCGGCAACACGGGCAGGCAGTGTGGAGCGGAAGATACCGTCCATGGTGCCGCGGGTGGCGTCCTCTTCGTAGATGATGTTTTCGGGCGCAAGACCAAGGCCTTCGCTGACAAACTGCTTCATCGCCCGGGCATCGTTATGGGCGTAGTGCACCAGTGGCACCCCTCTGCTGTAGTTGCGATTACCGATAATGACCGCCACGGTGTCGCGGTTATCCTCCCGAGCGGGGTTGAACTGCCACTTCACCTTGCGCTGCTGCCCCTTCCAGTTATCACCGGCGTCGCCACCCAGTTGGGCCAGCTGTTGCTGCTGTTGCAATATCTGCTGTTGCAGGCGCGCCTTCTCTTGCTGGCGTGCTTGTGCCAGTTGCGCCTCGCGCTGCTGTCGCTGTAGCTCCGCCTGCTGCTGTTTCAGTTTGGCCAGCTCCGGGTCGGCCTCCAGTGCCAGAGCGGTGTCGAAAAAGTCACTCTCAGAGGCGAGCGTGGTGGTATCGAACTGCTCTGGCGACATGGTGGAGAGGGCATCAAAATCGGGGATGGCGTCATCCTGCAGCTGCACGGTGCGTAGTTGTTGTGGTGCTGTGGCGCTGCTCTCCAGAGCGACCGGGTAGTTGTTGCCTTTGAACGGGGCGTGAATGGTCTCCATCTGTAAGGGACCGTTGGTGATGGTGTAGGTAATCTCGGGGGTAATTTCGTGCTGCTGTTGTTTGAACTGGCGCGCCACCTGCAGCGGTACCGGGACGGTCACCGGGTAGTCGAGACTCCCGCCAGCTACCTGAAGGTGGCCGCTAAACTGCTGGCGATCGGCATCATATTGCAGCTCCGCCAGTGTTGGCTTCCCCAGCACCTCTGCAATCGCCTGTTGAAGGTACTCTTGATGCCTCTGTTCACGCGCCCCTTTGTGTTGTGCCAACGAGTTTTCCATCACCTGATTATACTCTTCTACCGCGCGGTTGTAGGCGGTCACCGCTCGGCTGTAGTCCCGCTCGATGCGTTTGATGGTCGCCTGTCGCTCACGACGCGCCTGTTCTACCCTTTGCTTAAAGGCGGGCGTGGTCTCGAACTCCCCTTTGACAAGCTGTGGTAGGGGCGGTAGTTCCGGCTTCTCCGGTGGCTGGCGGCTGAACAGGGGTGGCGTGTAGCTCTCATACCAGTTTCTGAGGCGGGCGGCGGTTAACTCACCGACGACGCCATAAGGGTCGTTAAAAATGCGCTGCAGCTGTTGTAGCGGGGTAAAGCGAGGGAACTTGCGGCTCGCCTCGACAGTCAGTTGCCGCGCGGCTGAGGTGTCACCCGCTTCGCGTAGCTGCTGTATCTGGTTGTAAGCTGCGAGGGGGCTGTCGGGGCAGGCGTTGTAAGGGTGCGTTTGGGTCATATTACAGGTAGCAGCCTGCACTAGCGCGGTGGAGAGCAGTAGGGTGAGTGTAGCGATGTGTGGTAGGAGGTTTCTGTGCATGGTTTTAATGGTCTTCGTTATCTGCTAATGGGTTATATGTACCATACCGCATTCGGCACGATGGTTCACCTTTCACCGCGATTTTCCGGTTCTTGTTCTAGTTGGACCTCCTCTAGCGAAAAGTCGGCATAGTCGGCCTCGTCCAGTGCGATTTCGCCAAAGCCTGTGGACGTTGAGAGAGGGGGCTACCGCTTCCTGATCAGCGAAAGCAACCTGCTTGAGATTGAGATAACTGTTCATCAATGTTCAGAACG
>JADFYS010000234.1 GCA_015232955.1 Gammaproteobacteria bacterium | reverse complement strand
CCTTCTGAGACCCTGCAGGATCTCCCGGGTTACCACGTATTCCCTATAATCAACATGCCACCGTCTCAGACCCCGGGGTGCAGTACAGCACTTGCCTTGCGCCCTGTACTATGGTGACTTCCAGCTTCATAACACCGTCGTCCATCCCATTTGAAGCTTTCGAGGCTCTATCCGTTCAACTATTGCTTACGGCCTGCTGTCTTGATTGCACTGTGCTTAACCTTTGGGCTTACCCCCGCCGGCCCAGTGCTCTCTATCCGGTGGCTGGCCTGCCTTGCCGGAGCGGGATTCCCACCCGCTGGAATACGCGACCTTGCCCGGCCGCACTATGAACCCTTTGAATAGAATGACTATTCATGCGGCTTCATGCCTTGAATAGCCACTCTTCTCGACTCCCTGAAATCCAGTGTTTCCAGGTATCTTGGGTATAACACTTCCGTTATCTCCTTCTCTGACTCGCTTAATTTCATCTTCAAACTCATCCCAAAATTTACCTTTCTCGCTAGCAGTATAGTTCGTTGAGAATTTTCTAGATATGCCGTCCGTATCAACATTTGAGTAAGCAGACATCAACCGGTTATCCTGCATCACCGCCACCAGGCCGCATTCAAGTTGCGAGTGCACCACGCAGGGCTTCAGCAAAAACATGATGTCCGCTAAACCAAAGTTCCAGGCACGCATGGTCGAGGGGAACAGGAACTTTCTGCTCAGCGCTGAATTCAGGCAAGAGCTTGCCCGTCATCAGTTATTACAGGTCAAATAAAACAACTTCTCCTCATTCATCCTTTGTGCTCCCGTCTATCTATTGCCGAATCATCACCCTGCGTGTCTTTACTCTGTCACGGCTTGCGTATAGCATAGATGTCAATACAGACATTGTCGGAAATTCCCCTACTTTTATCTATGTGGCCCTTTATCAAACAACAGCGCAAGCAGCACAATCCGGATACCTATACGGAATCATCCCCCTTCATCAAGCCCCGTCGTCAACTGACACTACAGCAGATGGTTGAAGGCATCGGTGATCCGCATGAATTGGCACATGATGATGTTGCGCTGAAGTTCTGGCTCCCCGAACCGGCCATGGCAGCACTGCGTGAACTCGCGGACTACTACAGCATGACCATGAGCCGTCTGTTACGGCAACAACTGTTCATCCACATTTACGGTGCCTATACCTACGAATGGCTCTGTGACCAACATCCCGGCCTTTTTCGGGAGCTTGAGGTGCCGGCGTTTAGTCGAAGAGGCGGTATCGATGAAGACGCGGCCAGGAAAAAACGCATCACCACCTACTGGGTGCCGGAGTTGGGCAAGAACATCAAGGCCATGAAACTCTGGATTCCACAACGGATGAAAGAGGATCTCACCCTGTTAGCTGAGCATCTGGATCTAACCGCCTCCAACTATGTTCGAGAAGTGGTCATCTCCCGCCTGCTCGGTCACGGTACCCTGCCCATGCGACCGAAAATGATGCAGTACAGCCCCTCATCTGAAACCGAAGCCTGGGATAATGATCAAGAGGTCAGCTGGCGAGAGGTGAGTGAAACCGAATCGTCTGCAGAGGCTGTTGTCGATATCCGACACCAGGAGGTAGGGTAAGTTTTTATGGCGAACAGGTGCCCAACGGTAAACGAGTCGCCAGACACTGAACACGAAACAACCATGAATACCCGGGTGTCCCCCAAACACCGCTAACCCTCCAAACAACCACAAGAGAGCTGTTGATTGATAAACTTTTCAAAATATTGAGCAATCCCCAGTAGTTTGAGCCCAACCGGATTGTTTCTTGGCCCCTTGATATCATCCAGAGCCCAGATGCCCTCTTCGATGTAAAACCCCATATTTGCAAAGATCCCATCATCACAATGATGAACTCTATACAACTGATACCTCCCCATTTGACAGCGCTCTGCAAAGGTTAGTAAACAGTTCTTCATTTCTATCGCTTCTGCCAATAGTGCCTTTCCCGACTCCAGAGGTTCGATATGGTAGCGACCCCAGTGGATGACTCCGATAGAGTTTCGCCAATGATAGTGATCACAAGCATACTGATCTAGCCTCTTCTGACGCCATATCTGAGCCTGTTTAAGCGCCCATCGCCACCCTGCCCTGCGTTGATGGCGATCCAGAATGGGATGAAGATGAAGATCCCATAAGACGATTAGTGTGATCTTCTGGACATCCGTTTCCGTTATCTCTGTCAGAGAGATGTAATGAGCTGAAATTATTCTTAAAATAGCCGGTGACACACTATTCAGGGGTAGTGGACTCGTCAACTCAGTAGGGATTTCTAAATGATACCGCGGTGCATTGCGTAAGCATTGAAAAAAAACATCTTCCAAAGGAGAAACTCCAATCACTGTGCGTAACAAGAGGTACTCCTGAATGACAGACCAGTAACTAGCTATCAAATATCTGTAGCCAGACCATTCAAATTCGAGGTCAGACGCTATCCACTCCACTCCATCTTGAAGCAGGTGTCGCCACACCTTACGGGATACACCTGCACTGCGAAGATGCCTTTTTAGTGCCTGGGTAGGCTCAAGTTCAAAGTCGATGACCTCTGCTCTCATGGCCAGGAGATAAAGTGACAGCAGGTTACTATTTTCGTTGTCTAAAAGACGAAACTGATCCAGATTCTTCCAAACCATCTCAAAGATATTGGAATCAACTATCTGCTCATCCCGTAACCAGTGGGCTCTTTGACAGAGCAGAAGAATCTCCGGATAAGGGAAGTGTTGACGATGCCACTGAGCACGAAAAGAGATAAATCGAGAGTCTTTCAACAATACACTATAGAGCCACTCCTCGATTTCACCCCAGCCCACATACTCTTGTTTTCCAGGAAAGGGTGAGAGACTCTCTCGAAAAAACCATAACCAATAACTGGTGCTCAGGGGTCGAAACAGTTCAAAAACAGCGTCCTTCTCATGATAATTACCTACACGATCTATCCTGCCGACACGGATGTGGCGCTGTGATCGATTAAACCGATAATAGGTGCAACCAAAGACCTCAAGCGTGATGAGGTCACCCTCTTTCTTCGTGCGCACGATTGAATTCAACCGACCATCCAGCTCAATCAGCAGGTAATCGATATGAGCAAGCAACTGCTTTCGGAATCGATGATCTGAATACTGTTTGACCGAAAATGTATTGAGATGGTCAAGAACAGGTATATCTATATGATTTTGAGCGTTTTCAACTCGATAAACAGCTCGAACTTCAGACACATCTCACCTCCTAATTACCAATTATTCAGTGAATTATAGTGCTGTAATGAGATATTCCCATTTTTCCCCTACTTTATTCGCCAGCATCGATCAATAACCCCATTGATGTAATTGTGAAGCTTTCATTTATTCATGTAATCATTATAAGTCATTGTTTTTCGATGATTTTAAAAAAATCGGAAAATTCCCCTATTTTTTTTCTTTGTTAATCACTCATAGTAGATTATATTTAATGGCATGAAATCCTTAGTGTCATCAAAAACCCATTTATAACTTATACATATCAATATCATGAAGGATTACCAAGAGTAACCATGGAAACAAAACAACTAACCAATGGTCAGATAGTTCGTATTCGCATCCTGCATGAGGTGATGGGGGCTAAATGGAGCAGTGATCTCAAACAAACCATAGACAACTTTGATCTGGACATGGCACCAGAACAGGAGTTACAGTTTAACGAAAGGGCCGTCGCCACCTATCTGGTAGCCATGAATACACTTCAATTAACTACTGAAGCCAGCAATGAGTGCTGGTCAGCGGTCATCGATCTGCTTCTTCGGGATAGGATTCAGGATAAGCGCAACATGCACCTGACAGAAGAGATGAGACATAAGATTACCGAGGTTTTTCGCTCTGATTTTACATCCTAGACAAATAATAAAAGTAACCGTTCAGACCCCCCTGCCTTTTTAACCCTCACCCCTACCCTCTCCCGCTGGGAGAGGGAGATCAGGTGATG
>JADFYS010000233.1 GCA_015232955.1 Gammaproteobacteria bacterium | reverse complement strand
GAGATGAGGTCGCTGCCGGGGAGATCATCGCCGAGCTGGAGGATATTGCATCGGATGCCGAGGTGGAGGATCTGCGAAATCGCGAAGCCAGTTTTGCTATCAGAAGTCGTAGATTGGCAGCACTGCTGCTGCAGCAGGATGAGCTGCTGCTCCCCGATGCGTTAATGGCGCGAGCACCGGCGCTGGCAGAAGAGGCGCTGTCGTCGTTTATCTCTTATCGTAACTGGTATAAGGCGATTTTGGCGTCACATCAGGCCAAAATAGCCCAGCGTGAGGCGGAGATTCGTGAGGCAGAGGCGCGTATGGATGGATTGGAGCTGCGGCTGGAGCTGGTGGGGGAGCAGGTCGCCATTAGTGCCGAGATGCTGGAGAAAAAACTGACCAATGAGTATGAGCATATTCAACTGCGAAAAGAGCAGGCGCAGCTTGAAGCAGATCTCAACACCACCAAGGCGACCCAGGAACGGTTGAAGGTTGCCCAGCATGAGGCTGAGGTGGGGCTGGAGGTATTTCTCTACGAGACCGAGATGGAGTTGCGTAAGGATCAGCAGGAGGCGTCGGTTGAGTTGACCTCTCTGCGTGAACGGCTGCGTAAATCGAGTGATTCCCGGCTGCGCACCTCTGTCCGTACCCCGGTAGCGGGGACAGTGATGACCCTGTTTATGAAGAACCGGGGGGCGGTGGTCCCACCGGGGGGGACTCTGGCGACGCTGGTGCCGGAGGGGGAGTCTCTGCTGATTGAGGCGGAGTTGCCTATCGCAGAGGTCGGCTATATCGAGATCGGCTCCCCTGCACGGCTCAGTATGAGTGGCGGCGGTTCCGGTTTTTCGAATATCGATGCGAAGGTGGTCCATATCAGTCCCGACGCTGTTGTCGATGAGAAGAGTGGTGGTAGCCACTATGTGGTGCGTTTGCAGCCGGAACAGCTCTATTTTGAACGAACAGGGGTGCGCTACCCACTGCGTCCGGGGGTGCAGGTGATGGCGGCGATCATCTCTGGCGGGCGCTCGGTGTTGGCGGTGTTAATTGACCCCTTCTTTGGCGCGGCGATTAAGCCGTTGACCGAGCGCTAGATGGGTCATTAAATCAGAAACAGTTTGTAAAGGAGTAGGAGCATGGAACCGTTAAGTTCCCGGAAGGTGTCGGAGATTAATCAACGCTTTGTCAGGTTGCAGCAGTTACTGGGAGCGGGTGACTATGAGACGGTGATTACCGAAAGTCGGCAATTGGCGCAACAGCCTCCGTTACAGGTCGCCGCCAGGGCGCTGGAGGCGATGGCCCACGCCTTTAAGGGGGATGGGGAGGCGGCGGTTGCGTTACTGAAGCAGATCCCCGAACCTGAGAAGATTCAGCAACATGAGGTGCTGTTAACCATTGCCAGCGCCTGGATGCGTCTCAATGTTCCGCGGCGGGCGATTCCCCTGTTTCGTGCCACTCTCAAACTGAAAGCGGATCACCCGCTGGCCCACGCCCGTCTGGGGGCAATGCTCCTTGCCACCGGTGCAGTGGAGAAGGCGATGCCCCATCTGCAAAAAGCGCTGGAGGCGCTGCCTCACTCCAGTGGTGTACGCCTCAATCTCGCACGCGCTTATCTCGAACAGAAGCAGCCAGAGCAGGCACTTGCGATACTCCCCCCTCTGCCAGAGCAGAAGGAGAAGGATGGGGATGATGAGCTGTATGAGTTGACCCGTAACGAGGCGCTGTTTGCGCTGGATCGTGAAGAGGAGGCGAGCAGTAGTCTACGCGAGTTCTCTAAAAAGGCTTCTGCGGAGTCGCTGGCACAGAGTGTCAACCTTCTTTCGAGCCGTGGCCAATATGATCAGGCGGTTGAGGTGCTGCGAGAGGGGATAGAGCGTTATCCCGATGCGGTTGAGCTCTTGATTCTGGCCGCGGATCTGGCCGAGGTTCGAGGACGGTTTGGTGAGGCGGGTCGTTGGCTGCGACTGGCGCTGGAGAAGCAGCCGGAGGAGGCCTCTGTCTGGTCAAAGCTGGCGCTCCTCTCTGGAAAGCGCCTCTCATTGGGGGACGCTGTTGAGGCGGCGGAGAAGGCGATGTCCCTCACCGAGGGGGAGGGGATCAAACCTTCGCAGCGTGCCCTTGCGCTATCGGCCAAGGCGCATATTACCGAAGAGGGCGGGGACTTGGCGCAGGCGGAGGTGTACTATCGTCAGGCGTTGCAGCTACTCCCCTCGTTTAGTCGCGCCTTGACCGGTCTGGGACAGCTTTTGATGCAGCTAGGGCGGGTGGAAGAGGCGGTGGGTCTCTTTGAGCAGTTGAAGGATGTTGCCCCTTTTGCGGCCTGGAGTCATCTGATTAATGCCCGCCAACTTCCCGATGATCCGGATATTCTCGAGCAGATGGACCGGGCGGCAAGGCGCCCCAGCCTTGAGGGGCCGGTGCGGAGTCATCTCCTCTTCACCCTCGCCTCGGCGTGGGAGAAGAAGGGGGAGTATGATAAGGCGTGGGCATTGGCTACCGAGGCCAATGCGGCGACCAAAACCCTCCTCCCCTACAGCGCTGAAGATCATCGCAAGCGGATTGAGCGGGAGATGGCGCGATTCTCTTCTGAATTCATCACCTCTCGTAACGATTTTGGAGATCCGAGTGAGGTACCGGTGTTTATCCTCGGGATGCCGCGATCGGGGACAACGCTGGTGGAGCAGATTCTGGGGAGCCACTCTCAGGTCTTTGGTGCGGGCGAGCTTTCGTTAATCCCCCAGCAGATTCAGAAGCTGGAGGCGTGGGAGTTTAAGCTCGGATCCGGTCGCCACTACCCTGAGTGTATCGATGATATGACGGCGGAGGAGTCGCGTCGTTTTGCACAAAAGCTGCTGGCAGAGTTACAGGCGTACGACCCCGATGCGAAGCGGGTGGTCGACAAACTGCCCCATAACTTTGAGCATATCGGTTTGATTAAGTTACTCTTTCCCAATGCACGAATTCTCCACCTCAAACGGGAGCCGCGTGATGTCGCAATGTCGAACTACTTTATCGACTATGGGGCGAAGTTTGGCGGTATGGGCTTTGCCTATGACCTCACCTCCATTGGCGAGCAGTTGGTCGATCACCAGCGGTTGCTGGACCATTGGCACCAGGTCTTTCCCGGACAGATTCTTGAGGTGGATTACGATCTTCTGGTTGAGGATGTCGAGGGGTGGGCGCATCAAATTATCGAATATCTGGGTCTGGAGTGGGAGCCTGGGGTGTTGGCGTTTCAGGAACTCGATCGGGCGGTGAAGACGGCATCGGTCTGGCAGGTACGGCAGCCGGTCTATACCACCTCCAAGGCGAAATGGAAGCGCTATGAGTCGCATCTTGAACCACTGAATAGTGCACTGGCGCAGCAGCCCGAGCCCCCTGAGATGATGGCGGTGCCAGCGGTTGAACCGGGGCTGTTCTTAAAAGGTATGGCGGCACTGCAGCAGGGAGAGGGTGTGGCTGCAGAGAACATCTTCCGTCAACTGCTGGAGATCGCGCCCGACCATGCGGCAGGAATCCACTTTCTGGGCGGAGCACTGTTTATGCAGGGTAAACTCGATGAGGCGTCAGAGGCGATGAATCGTTCTATCAAGCGCCATCGCGGTCATCGCACCTGGCTTGAGAACCTGCTGAAGGTAGAGCAGGCGCGAGGAGATAGTGAGCGGGTGGAGCAGCTACAGAAGAGACTGGAGCGGGCGGCCTTAACTCCGCCCCCGGGAAGTGGGACGCCCCCGAAGAGAGCCAATGATGCAGTGACCGCTACCAGTTGGGATTCTGACCTTTAGCCGGTGATTCATAGCGGTGGTTCTGGATTCCCGCTTTCGCGGGAATGACAGCGGCGCTCGTAGTGGATAATCCTCAGCTCTGTTGTGGGTTGCTGCTCCTGCCCAATCACCGCTACGACATCATGATTTTACATTGTAGGGTGGATAAGCGAAGCGCATCCACCTTCCCAGGATGGTTCTGGCGCAAACTTTCAGCAAGGGCGAACTGCGTCCATGTATTTCAG
>JADFYS010000232.1 GCA_015232955.1 Gammaproteobacteria bacterium | reverse complement strand
CGGGGAACGATTTATGCACCGTTTTGATCACCGGCTTGAACTTGCACCGCGTGATATCGTCGCCCGTGCCATCGACCATGAGATGAAGCGCCTTGGAACCCAATCACTCTTCCTCGATATCAGCCACCGCCCGGAGGCGTTTATCGAATCCCACTTTCCGACCATTCTCAACCGCTGTCTCGAATTTGACATCGATATCCGCCGCGAACCGATCCCGGTGGTTCCCGCTGCACACTACACCTGTGGTGGCGTTGTGACCGATCTGAAGGGGGAGAGTGACCTCCACAACCTCTTTGCCATCGGTGAGACAGCGTTCACCGGACTCCACGGTGCCAACCGCATGGCGAGCAATAGTCTGCTCGAGTGTGTCGTCTTCGGACAAGCGGCAGCGACAGAGATCCGCAGCCGTTTAGGGGCACCGCCCCCTCTCCTTGAGTTCCCGCCATGGGATGAAAGTCGGGTCACCGACTCGGATGAGGAGGTGGTGGTCGCACATAACTGGGATGAGTTACGCCGCTTTATGTGGGACTATGTCGGTATTGTCCGTACCGATAAACGGCTGCAGCGGGCGAAGCGACGGGTCGAGCTGCTGCGGGGGGAGATCGCCGACTACTACGGCAACTTCCGTATTAGCAGCGATCTGCTGGAGTTACGCAATCTGGTTGGGGTTGCCGAGCTGATTATCCACTCTGCCATCGCCCGCAAGGAGAGCCGTGGTCTTCACTACACCCTCGACTACCCGGAGACCCTCCCCCCGGAGCAGTGTCACGATACGATCCTCACTCCTGTTAACTTTGATCCGAAAAGCAGTCAAAACAGAGAGTTTAGCGAATAATTCCCCGCCGCGTTGCTAGTAACGCCTCGACAAAAAGAGCCACCTCGGCACTCTCCTTCGCCACTTGCAGTAACTCTTCCTTTGCCGCTTCAAAACTCAACCCAGAGCGGTAGAGGGTGCGGTAGGCCGCAACAATCTTCTCCACCGCTTCTCGTTCAAAGCCGCGCCGTTTTAACCCCTCTTTGTTAATTCCGTGCGGCGCCGCTGGATTTCCGGCGATCATCAGATAGGGGGGAACATCTTTGGAGATCGCGCTCCCCATCCCGGTAAAGGCGTGATCGCCAATAGCACAGAACTGATGAACAAGGGTGAATCCACTCAGGATCACCTGCTCGCCGATGGTGACATGACCGGCAAGTGAGGCGTTATTGGAGAAGATATTACGCGAGCCAACCTGGCAGTCATGGGCGATATGAACATAGGCCATAATCAGGTTATCATCACCGATGGTAGTCAAGCCACCTCCCCCCACGGTGCCACGGCTAATGGTGACCGCTTCGCGAATGGTGTTGCGATCCCCAATCTCAAGCCGGGTCGGTTCGCCGTTATACTTCAGATCTTGAGGGGCATCGCCAATGGAGGCAAACTGAAAGATGCGATTGTCACAACCGATCGTTGTCGGCCCCTTAATCACCACATGTGAGGCGACACGACTCCCTGCGCCAATGGTGACATCGGCACCAATGACCGTATAGGGGCCCACCTCCACCCCCTCCCCCAGCACTGCAGAGGGATCGATAATTGCCGTGGGATGGAGCAGACTCATTGTACTCTCTGCTCGGCACACATCAGGTCGGCAGCTGCGACCACCTTACCCTCTACCGAAGCACTCCCCTTAAATTTCCAGATCCCCCGTCGCTCTTTCACCACCTCCACCTCCAGCAGCAGCTGATCCCCGGGAACCACCGGCTGTTTAAAACGGCAGTTGTCGATACCGGCAAAAAAGTAGAGTTTGTCACCACTTGGTTTAACGCCACTACTTTTAAACGCCAGTATCCCCGTCGCCTGTGCCAGCGCCTCCATAATCAGCACCCCGGGAAAGATGGGGCGACCGGGAAAATGTCCCGGAAAAAAGGGTTCATTCACCGATACATTTTTAATCGCCCGCAGTGAGACTCCCGGATTACACTCCAACACCCGATCTACCAGCAGAAAGGGGTAACGGTGAGGAAGATACTCAAGTATCTCCTGGATATCCATACTATTCAATGGTACTACTCCCAGAGGTTGATTTCAGACAGTGTCCATGCCAAAGGACAGAAGGGGTCACTACGACCGGGCAAGCTGTTTCTCTAACAGTTGAACTCTTCGCGCCAGGGCATCGAGCTGGCGGAAACGGACACTATTCTTCTGCGCCTGACGCTTCGGCTCCAGCGGCACCCCTGAAGAGTAGATCCCCGGAGCGGTAATTGAACTGGTCACCAGCGACATCGCGGTCACCGTGACCCGATCACAGATCGTGAGATGTCCCAGGATCCCGACCCCGCCACCGATGGCACAGTAGGCACCGATATGGGCGCTACCCGCAATCCCGACACAACCGGCAATGGCGGTATGGGCACCGATGCGAACATTGTGCGCCACCTGAATCTGATTATCGAGCTTGACCCCATCTTCGATCACCGTATCGGTAATGGCACCGCGGTCAATGGTGGTGTTGGCCCCCACCTCGACATCATCTCCCAGAACCACTCCCCCCAACTGCTCAATCTTGACCCATACCCCGTGATCATTGGCAAAGCCGAAACCATCGCTTCCGATCACCGCTCCGGAGTGGATACGCGCCCGCTTGCCGATGGTGACCCCGTGGTAGAGGGTGACATTGGGATAGAGACGCGCCTCCTCTCCGATATGGCTATCGGCCCCGATCACGCATCCGGCACCCATCACCACCCCTGCCTCTACCACCACTCGGGGGCCAATAACCACATTGGGGGCGATCCTCGCGCTTGGCGCCACCTGCGCACTCGCGTCAATCACCGCATCACCGGCACCAAAAGCAGTCGGTTCCGCAAACGCAAAGAGCTGCGACACTCGGGCGTAGGCGAGATAGGGATCGGCGACCACCACCGTTGCCACCGGAGAGTGGAGGCGGTGCTCTTCACGCAACAGCACCGCAGCGGCGGTGGTCTGCCTCAGATCGCCACTATAACGGCCTGAACTGAGAAAGGTGATGGCGTCAGGCGCACCGCTGGTGAGGGAGGTGACGCCACGAATGATCTGCGTCCCGTCTCCGAAGAGGCTCCCCCCCACCCGGGCGGCGATCTCTTTGAGGGTATAGCCAGCTCCTGCAGCCATCGCCGGCAACAAAGTCTAGCGCTTCGCCTGCTGTCGTAACGCCTCCACCACCTTGGTGGTGATATTGACCTCATCACTGGCGTAGACAACACCCGATTCAAGAACCAGATCGTAGCCCCCTTTCTTGGCGACATCCACCACCACTTTGGCCAACTCAAACTGCAGTTTTTGCAACTCTTCATTCTGACGCAGATTGAGATCTTGGGCAAACGCCTCACGGTCGCGGGTGAAGTTACGCTGCTCCACCAGAAGATCCCGCTCCAGCTTGCGTTTTTCACTCTCACTCATAATCGCCCCGTCTCTGGCGATCCGCTCTTCAAGTTTTTTGATCTGCTGCTGCGCTTTAACCAGCGCTGCATCGCGATCGGCAAACTCCTCCTGCAGGGTGGTACGCAACGCTTCAGCCTGGGGCGACTTCTCCAACAGCTCTGATGTGTTGACAAAGGCGATACGGGTCGCCCCCGCCGCCTCCACCGTAACTGTGATGACAAACCCGAGCACCAACAACGCCTTCTGTAACATCGATCTCTTCATCCCCAACTCCTCCTCTATTCATCCACTCAAAAACGGTCAAACGCTACTCTCAACCCGCTAGGGCTCAATGCTATTAAATTTAGTGACTGCGAAGGGATCTCCGCTAAGCGGAGATCCCCACCCCTAACTTAATGACATTGCGCTAGGGCTGACCAATTGTAAACTGAAAGTTCTCTTCGAGATCACCCTCTCTCTGATTCAGAGGACGGCCGTAACTAAACTTCAACGGCCCCACAGGGGTGATCCACGACAACGAGACCCCTGCCGCGTAGCGTAGCTCACCGGTATCGATCCCCTCTAACCGGTTGTAGACATTGCCGCCATCGACAAACAGG
>JADFYS010000231.1 GCA_015232955.1 Gammaproteobacteria bacterium | reverse complement strand
GTGGCCAGGTCCTCCCCCCAGAGCTGAAAGCGGTGATGGATCAGATTGACCGCGCTTACGATGAGGTGCGTACTACTGCCGCTTTTCAGGAAGAGCTACAGGATCTCTACACCCACTATGTGGGGCGACCCAGCCCACTCTTTTTTGCGCGCCGCCTCACCGAAAAGTTGGGTGGGGCGCGGATCTATCTTAAACGGGAAGATCTCAACCACACCGGTGCCCACAAGATTAACCACTGTCTGGGTGAGGCGCTGCTGGCGAAGCATATGGGTAAAAGCAAGGTGTTGGCGGAGACCGGTGCCGGTCAGCACGGAGTTGCCCTCGCAACAGCCTGCGCCCTGGTCGGTATCCCGTGTGAGATTCATATGGGGGAGATCGATATCGCCAAGGAGCACCCCAATGTCACCAAGATGAAGATCCTCGGCTGTAAGGTGGTCACCGTGACCCGGGGAACCAAGACCCTCAAAGATGCGGTAGATAGCGCCTTTGAAGCGTATCTCTCCAACCCTGCCGACTTTCTTTACGCCATTGGCTCGGTGGTGGGACCTCACCCCTTCCCGCGCATGGTGCGTGATTTTCAGATGGTGGTCGGCATCGAGGCCCGTGCCCAATTTCTCGAGCGCGAGGGGAGACTGCCCGACACGATCATGGCCTGTGTCGGTGGTGGTTCTAACGCCATTGGCCTCTTTACCGCCTTCCTTGAGGATGAGTCGGTGGAGATTGTCGGTGTCGAACCAGCGGGGCTGGGGCTGGAGACCAACGACCATGCAGCGACGATGACCAAAGGGGTCAAGGGTTCGATTCACGGCTTTAAGTGCTATAACCTTCAGGACAGTAGCGGAAATCCACTGCCGGTCTACTCCATCGCCTCTGGCCTCGACTACCCCGGAGTCGGTCCGCAACACTGCTATCTCAAGGATATTCAACGGGTCCGTTATGAGAGTATCGATGATCAGGAGTGTCTCGACGCCTTTATGACCCTCTCCCGTACCGAAGGGATCATCCCGGCTCTGGAGAGTGCCCACGCCGTCGCCTACGCCATGAAAGTGGCGGGGTCGATGGGGAAGGATCGCACCATTCTAATCAACCTCTCGGGAAGAGGGGATAAAGATGCCGATTTTGTTGCCGACAAACTGGGGTTGTAATGGTTAATCTCCCTTTTCCACATTACGCAAAGGATTGCAGGTGACACATGGTCTCTGACTATCTCGCTGATAGTATTATCCTTCTCTCGGCAGCGGTGGCGATTGTCCCGCTCTCGCAGCGGTTGGGGTTGGGATCTGTCCTCGGTTTTCTCTTTGCCGGGGCGATAGTTGGCCCCTCGGGAATCGGCCTAATTACCGCGGTAGAGGAGATACGCCATTTTGCCGAATTGGGGGTGGTCTTTCTCCTCTTTATCATCGGCATGGAGCTGAAGCCGGCGCGGCTGTGGATGATGCGGCGCTGGGTTTTTGGTCTGGGAGCAGCTCAGGTGGTGATCTCTGGTGCTGCCCTCACCATGATCTGCCTCGCTCTTGGCCTGCGGCTGGAGGCGGCGATTATCGTTGGTCTCGGTCTCGCCCTCTCCTCCACCGCCTTTGTGCTGCAGATCCTCAGTGATAGTGGAGCGCTCTATAAGACCTATGGCAAGAGGAGCTTTGCCATTCTTCTCTTTCAGGATCTGGCGGTGGTGCCACTGCTGGCGCTGGTTCCGCTGCTGGTTGGCGGGGAGTTTACCGTCGGTGGTGAGATGGGGGTTGCCATCCTGGAGGGGGCGGTGATTCTTATCGTGGTGGTGGTCATTGGTCGCTATCTTCTGCGACCGATTCTTCACTTTATCTCTAAGTCGCTCAACCACGATATCTTTGCCGCATCGGCGGTGTTAATCGTCCTTGGAACCGCCTATATCGTTGCCCATGCCGGGTTTTCGATGGCGCTGGGGGCCTTTCTTGCCGGGATGTTGATCAGTGATTCCGAGTACCGCCATCAGGTGATGGCCGATATTCAGCCCTTTCGCGCCTTTCTCCTCGGTCTCTTCTTTATGAGTGTCGGAATGTCGGTGGAGCTATCGATGCTGGTCGCCGATCCCGGACTCTTTATCGGTCTACTGCTGCTGCTGCTCTCGGTCAAGGTTGTGGTCACCTTGGTTGCATCTCTCTATTTTGGTGACTCCAAATGTGACGCTGTCTCCACCGCTCTGCTCTTGGCTCAGAGTGGAGAGTTTGCCTTTGTTATCTTTGGGGTTGCCTATACCCAAGGATTGATAGAGGCGACGCTGTTTCAGCAGTTACTGCTCCTGGTTGCCCTGAGTATGGCGGTGACACCTCTGCTCGAAAAGAGCGTCAAGCTGCTGCGCAATCGGGAGAAAGCTCGGGCCACGGGAGCGGGTGAAGAGCTACCCCAGGAGGAGCCACAGCTGGGTGAGGTGATTATCGCCGGTTTCGGCAGAATGGGACGACGGGTCGCATCGATCCTCGATCTCGCCCACACCCCCTATGTCGCGATAGAGAGCGATCCAGAGAAGGTCGCCCGGGGGCGGGAGCTGGGCTATAAGGTCTTTTATGGTGACGCCTCACGCACCGATGTCCTCAAGGCGGCCGGAGGGGAGCGGGCGCGACTGGTGCTTATCACCCTCAACGACTCCCGCTCGACCACCCTTCTGGTTCAGGAGCTACGCAAGCGCTATCCCCATCTGCCGATCCTCGCTCGGGGGCGAGATTCTGAGGAGTGTGTCAATCTGGTCCACGAAGGGGCGGATGAGGCGATATCAGAGGCGTTTGAGGCGAGTCTCCAGCTCGGGGCGTCTGGCCTCGCGCATCTCGGTTTTCCGCAAGAGGAGATCGATGCGGTGCTTGTCACCACCCGTAACACTCAAACGGAAAAGATCCAAAAGATATTCAGTCAGTTACCCGCAACGCGCTAATCCTCACTCAACACGCCTCTCTCGCTACCCCAAAGGGAAAATCTCTCCATTTATTGAACTTTTCGAGATTTCGATTTATTAGTAATGGCTAATCTGCTAATATGCGCGACCGTTTTTAAGCCAGAAAGAGAAGTCGAGGAAAGCGTTGTTCTTAAATTTTGACTGTAGTGACCGTGGATGTCCCAAAAATGATCTCCTCTCCGGACTGACTGTTGCCTTGGCTCTGGTGCCTGAAGCGGTCGCCTTCGCCTTCGTTGCCGGGGTTGAACCGCTGGTGGGTCTCTACGCCGCCTTTATGGTCGGATTGATTACCGCAGTGGCGGGTGGCCGACCGGGAATGATCTCCGGAGCGACGGGTGCCCTCGCGGTGGTAATGGTGGCGCTGGTGGCCGAGCACGGGGTAGAGTACCTCTTTGCGACGGTGGTGTTAATGGGAATGCTGCAGATCCTGGTCGGCCTTCTCCGGCTTGGTAAATTTATCCGCATGGTGCCCCATCCGGTGATGCTCGGTTTTGTCAATGGCCTCGCCATTGTCATCTTCCTTGCGCAACTCAACAGCTTTCAGATGGTGGATAGTGATGGCGTCAGCCGCTGGATTGAGGGGGATCGTCTCTATCTGATGTTGGCGCTGGTGGCATTGACCATGGCGATTATCAAGTTTTTGCCGCTTTTGACCAAGGCGATCCCTTCATCACTGGCGGCGATTATCACGGTTTCACTGATCGTTATCGGCCTCGATCTCGAGAGTAGAACCGTCGGCGACTTGGCCTCCATCGCCGGCGGCTTGCCCCAATTCTCCATTCCGAGCGTCCCTTTCACCTTGGAGACGCTGCGCATTATCTTCCCCTATGCGGCGATCCTGGCCGCCATCGGCCTGATAGAGTCCCTCTTGACCCTGAGCCTAATCGACGAGTTGACCGAGACCCGGGGTCAGGGCAATCGGGAGTGTGTCGGTCAGGGGGTGGCGAACACCGTAACCGGATTTTTCGGGGGGATGGGCGGCTGTGCGATGATTGGTCAGAGCATGATTAACATCAACTCCGGGGGGCGGGGGCGGCTATCGGGGATCTCGGCAGCCCTCTTTCTGCTGATCTTTATCCT
>JADFYS010000230.1 GCA_015232955.1 Gammaproteobacteria bacterium | reverse complement strand
GATCTCTTTAATCTGTATCTTCTGCAGATAGAGGAGGATATCGTGGGTGATGAGCTGTCCCGGGACAATAATCGGAAACCCGGGGGGATAGGGGGTGACAAAGGATGCCGATACCAGTTTAAGATCATCAATGATCTGTTTCATCAGCTCATTGGAGAGGAGGACATAATCGACATTGGCTGCAACCAGACCGGCATAGTACGCCTCGCGCACATTGACCGCCTGAAAGTTATCCTTTTGGCGCGAGTGGATGGTGACAAATCTGGGGTGGTAAAAACGGGTCTGGGGGAGGTTGATCACCGGTGACCCCGGAACAGAGAGTGTTGCGATAGAGTGGAGAAGTTTACTGGCGATCTGAGTCAGTGATTCCAACAGGTAGCGGATACTATCCCCATTAACCCCGATATTGATAATCAAGAGAATGGTGTTACGCGAAGTCTTATTGACCTGAATATCGTACTGGGTCATCAGCAGTTGTCGGAAGTTAGGCCCGTCAATACCTGTCGCACTGATATCCAGTGTCACCCGGGTCGGGTCAACGCTAAACAGAGCCGGCCGTTGGCGATGACAGATCTCGGGATAGCTCATCCCCTCCCCCACCGCATGTGGCGAGCGGTACGGCTCTGGCACCAGCTCATCATCTCCGAGAACCTTGAAATAGCGGCTTAACAGTGAAGAGGCGGTGATCTCCTCTCGCAGATGGTGTGCTTGACGGATAGAGTTCTTAATCAACTCATAACCTTCAAGGCTCATCTGGCGTCTGGCAAAATCGAGTGAGGCGATAATCTGATAGTTAGGTGAGGTTGAGGTGTGGGTGCGGTACGCCTCGTGAAAGGTGTCGCTATCAAAGTGCGCATCGTGGATATGGAGCATCGACGCCTGACGAAAGGCGGTAAGCGTTTTATGGATTGACTGTGTTGCGTAGACCCGCACCACAAACTGATCCGGATCGGGGTAGAGCGGCTGGGTGAGGAGAAACCCGGGGTCATCGAGATCGGCCTCTTTGCGCCACTTCTGGTAGAACTGGCGATAACCCTCATCTACCTGACACTGGCTTAGGTAGTTGGCCACCCCAAGAGCGGTCTTGTCGCGATAGAGCGGACTAAAATAACCGAAGGAGAACCACGCCTCGTCCCAGTGAAAGATGATGTCCGGTTTGAGTGCCAATATGTCGAGCATGTAGCGTTTGACATTATAGAGCACCCCGTCAAAGGTGGAGTTGGTCAGGGTGATCTGCTTCACCCGATGCAGCTCTCCCTGTGCTCTGAGATCCAGCAGCACCTCTTTTATCCGCTCCAAGGTAACGCAGCCATAGAGATCATACTGATTAAGAGGATAGGTCTCGAGAAAGATGGCGCTCGCCCCGGCAAGAAAGACCGAGTAAGGGATCGACTTATGACAGTCGGAAGAGACCAGCACAATATCGTGTGGATGAAGATTGGCCTGCATTACAATCTTGTTGGCCGAGGTGGTGCCGTTGGTCACATAGTAGCTCTTCTCTGCCTGAAAGACCCGAGCCGCCTTGTTCTGTGCCTGTGAGATGGAGCCTTTGGGATCCATCAGCGAGTCCATCCCGCCAAGGGTGGATGAGGTCTCGGCAGCAAAGATACCGTCACCGTAAAAGGCGGAGATATCAGAGATCCAGTGGGAGTTGGCAATGGACTGCCCCTGCGAGATCGGCAGGGCGTGAAAGGCACCCTTGGGTTTGGTGGCATAGTTGCGCAGGGCGTCAAAGAAGGGGGTGGAGTAGCGCTGTTCGACCCCGGCAAGGATGTGGTGATGGAGGTTGGCAAAGAGGTTGGCGCCATAGAGGACGCGATCGAAAGATTGGTAATAGATCTCACCCACCGGGAGTTCGGTGACAAAGTAGTGATCCAGCTCCGGCCGCAACGCCTGAATCTCTCCCTTTAAGGCGAACTCTATCGCCCCGGTAGTGGCGGGTGCGTCACTGAAAAAGGGGGCATAACTCCCCAATAACTCAGGCATTAACCCGCTCTCAATACCGAAACCACCCAGATAGACACACGCCTGAATATCACTATTGGCAAGCACCGCCAGCAGAGCATCCTGATAGTTATCCACCAGCAGGATGTCATAGAGAAAGGGGTCGTTCATCGTCTTAAAGTTGGCGAGGGCCTGACGGTAGACCATCTCGTACTCTGCCGGGTTGGGATGCACCACCAGCACCTCAAAATAGACCTTCACCTTTTTATGGTGATCTTCGCGCGAAAATCGCGAAGCGAGGAGATCACTCTGCGGTCGGTCAAGATTACTGAGATTGGTATAGAAGGGGATAAACTGCTGCAGACGATACCCTTGGCTACAGAGGGCATCGCAGACATTACGACAGAGCAGACCAAAGGCGTGGAAATCCTCTTGGATTAGGTACTCACTCAGCTTGTAGAGGGTCTCCCAGCCGGGATAAGCCCAGAAGCGCTCCACTGCAAAAAGTTGACTCAGAAGTTGTGCAGAGTGCTCTGGATCCCCTTCCGCCTCCCCCGCTATCTCCTGCCAGAGATTGAGACGGTGCTCATGGAGATCAAACAGCCGCTTTATTTGACGCATCTGCTTACTGGAGATCATTGAGCAGGAGCAGGCTCTTTTTCGCCTCAACATTTTCGGGATCAATGAGCAGCACCTCCTCCATCACCGCCCGGGCTTCCCGATATCGCTTCTGATCGAATCGAAGCAGTCCAAGCTCAGTTAGGTAGAGGGTATCCGCAGGGTAGAAAGTCAATATTTTAAGGAGTAGCGTCTCGGCAAGATCGGACTTTTCACTCTTGCGCAGGACATGGGCCAGTCGCAGGTTTCCGTAGTAGTTGTAGTGATCAATACTGATCACCTGATAGCCAATCTTGCTCGCCTCACTGTAGTTGGCGGATAAAATGTAGACATAGAGCAGCCCCAATTTCGGTGTCAGCGCCTCGGGCAGGGCGGAGATCGCTGACTGATAGTGAGCAATCGCATTGCGGTACTTGCCATCAAGGGTGTAGAGATGAGCGAGACGGCTGTTTATGCCATACGACCCCTCGTGCTGCTCATAGACAAACTTCATCGCCAGGATTGCATCCTTGATATTTCCCGATTTCTCATAGGTGTAGGACTTGTAATAGGCCTCGCTCAGAGTCTCCTGATGGAGCGAGACAGCCGCTGAGAGCGTCGAAAATAACGCCAACACCGCCCCCAGAAGAAGAGACCCTTTCACGCCACATCTGTATTCAACCATCACCCTACTCCTCCGCTGCCATCGCAATCTGTCTCATCTCATACGGACCCACCTGAAGTCGGGAGATCCTATTTTGGGGATCCAGCTCAATCACCGAAGCCATCTCCACCTCAAAAAAGCTGTTCCGCAGTTGACCACTTATAATCGTCTTATCCTGCAACTGGTAGTTGCTGGTGGTGGTGACCCAATGGGTAAAAAACGAATTGAGGAGACTCGCCACAAGCTGCTGCCAACGGTTGAGAACCAGACTGTTATTAACACGGTCGCCCCACTTCAAGCCAGTGACATCACTCATGGGCATCATGGAGAGCGCGAGATAGATCAACCGAAGATAGGGATCACTCCCCTCAATCGAATAGACAAAGAAGTTTCCGTACTGCTTGCCAAAATAGAGGCGCCCCTTGTCACTTTCGAAAAAGGTGACCAGCGTCTCCGACATTTTAACCTTCAGATTGATGGTCTTAACCTTACTCCCCCGGTGCCACACCTCATATCGATAACAGTCATCAAGGACAAAGTTGGTCAGCTGATCATAAAAGAGAGAGAAGCTGCAATGCTGAATATCAGCCTTCACCTGCGGTAGCCCAGAGGCGACATACTCTCCACCCTGGCCATAATTGACAAACACAAAGGGGATGGTCGGTGCGGTGGGAAAAATACTGGTTTGAACCTGGATATGGATGTGCGGTTGCGGTGAATTGCCGGAGTTACCACAAAGCCCGATGGGAGTCCCCACCCCGACCTCCTGCCCCTCAAACAGGAGAATCGATCCTGTCGCGAA